>CAYGVV010000042.1:0-10734 GCA_964353395.1 uncultured Candidatus Bathyarchaeia archaeon
CTCGTCATACCAGACTTCCACAAGAGCCTTGTCCACTTCCTTACAGTCCAGCTACCATCTGTCCGTTGGACTGTACGTTTTTAACCCCGCTGGAAATTACCTTCCAGGCGCCATATACAACCACGTCGCTGCCGGTACCTCGAGCATTACAGGTTCGCTTTTAGCATTGGGTTTGACGCGGACACCAGACGTTAGGGTCACTGGAATAAGTCTACTTTCTTATTTTAATCCGCGGCTTTACCGTTCCGAGTACACCGCTGAAGGCACTTCCCGACTGGTGGTTTTGCAGCTTGGACTAGTGGGAGGCGTCTAGAAGTGAACAACAAGGGCCAATTCTCAATTATCGCCGCCATGTTCGTTGCTGTGATTCTCATATCCAGCGTCATGATGACTTATTCATCGATACGCTATGGCTCTATTCAGGATGAACCGCACATTCTAAGCGCCATAGACGAGACAAACTTGGCGCTGAAGCAAGTTTTAGGCTTCACCGTGGGCTACTACGGCTCGGTTCTGCAAGTAACAGGCAACTCATCTTATGCCCGAACGCTTGCTGACAAATACTTAAAGAGCGGTCTGGAAAACGTAGCTAATATACGACCAGAATGGGGCTCCTCATTCAACGTGGTCGACCTGTCGTTGAGCAACAACTGGTTTACGAACGCAAGTTACAGCAAAGGAACCTTAACCGTCAATTACAGCCTGACAGGTCTAGGCGTTTCCGGCGTAACCTACTCCGCATCATGCAGGTTGGATGTGCAAATTTCGCCGTCTTCTTCCAGCAGTCAAGTGCGTTTGACCGTGCTTAGGGACGAAAATCAAGCCTTGAACGATTTGGGCAGGCAGAACTTCAAGTTTTACCTTTACCGATACAACAACTTGACATGGGAGATGGTGAGTCCAAGCAGCGAACCAGTAGCCTTCTCAAACGGCACGTACTTGGTCGATGTTCCGCTTGGAATAAACCCGTACTCTTACATTATTCAAGTGGAGGACACGCGGGGGATTATTGTTGCTGCGTCATCATTCAGCCACTACACTTCTACGCTTGTGTTTAACAGCACCGTCGTGCAAGGCGGAGACTACGTGGACAACTGCAACTCCACGGTGGATACTTCGCCCGATGTGGGTTCGCACAGCAACTTTGCAGCGCAGCAGGCGGGTCCAGACAGCATCTACGACACTTTAACGGAGGACGTTGCCGGCACTTTCACACAAGACTATTATCCTGATAGCTACAGCCCACAGGGTTCAACCACACTTGCTTCGGGTTCACTTACTGACTTGCAAAGTGACAACGGCATATCCATGACTTTTCGCTCCTACCCATCCGCGTTTTCAGGAACATCCACTTTTGGTTACTCTACCAAAGGCTCAAACCCAAGCGATTTTGGTTACATCCGAGGCTCTAGGTTCACCTGTACCTCGTCTGGTCTTGCCACCAACATAAGTGCCTATTTGAAATTTACGTCCTCAAGTGGCAGTTTCGGCAACACTAATACGGGATCCTCTGGTCAATCCATCAATGATGCAATTAGAGGACAACGGTTCACTTCACCTTCTTCTCCAACTGTTGCCCAAAGCATAGCCGCTTACTTGGATGTCAGTGGCTTAACTTGGGGATACACAAGTACTGCATCTTCTAAAGATAGTATCGAAGGCAACATTCGAGGTTCATCCTTCGCATGTTCCACAAGTGGCACCATCGCAACCATCACAGCGTACATAGAAACAACAGCCACTTACAACATGAAGGCGGCAATCTATAACCATGCCACAAACAACTCGGTTGCAGAAACACAGGAAAGGTCAGTCTCCAGCGGCACAAACTGGATCACCTTCACTTTCTCTACTCCTCCGTCCGTAACCGCTGATAACGTCTATGTGCTGGTTGTCTGGTCACAATCGCGTAGCGGTGAGTCGGCATATCTTCGTTATCACAGCGGCAGCTCAAACCAAGGGCATTCCCAATCTCAAGGTTACGGTGGTAGTTTTCCAAGTACGGCAAGCTTCGGCCACAATAATCAAGAGTACTGCATCTATGCTTCATACACACCTCAAAACCATAATGTTAAGGCAGCCATTTATGATTCTTCTTCCAATTTGGTCGCCACCACACAAGAGGCAATTGTCTCAGCAGATGGATGGACTACCCTCAACTTTCCCTCTCCACCCACCTTGGCGGCATCGACCAACTATGTGTTGGTTGTTTGGGCTCAATCTGGAGGAAGTGTCAATCTGGAATACAGCAGCTCATCTGGCGACAACGGTCGTTACGTTACAGGACAAACCTACGGGAATTGGCCATCATCTTTAAGCTTTTCAACTGATAACTATCAATATTGCGTTTACTGCAACTACCAAACTGCTTTTAACGCGAAAGCCGCCATTTATTCAGGCATTGGCAGCACTCTCATTGCAAGTACTGAAGAAAAAACATTAACCACTGTAGACAGTTGGGTCACCTTCAACTTTCCCTCTCCACCCACCTTGGCTGCCTCGACGCAATATGTTTTGGTGGCTTGGGCATCAGACACAGATGACGTAGACATATACTACGATACTGGTTCAGCTGAATACTTCCGACAGAGTGCGACGTATCCTACGTGGCCTTCTTCCGTAGCTGATCAGTCTTCCACTCGAAGATACAGCATCAATTGCACTTACACCGTTGCAAGTGAATATACCTGCGAAGTGGAGTTCAGCGGCTTGTCAAACACCGACAACTGGAATAGCCTGTTGTGGACCATAGACCTTTCTGCTACAGCTGATGCAAGCACAACATTCCAGCTTTACAACTACGCCGCAGACGCGTATCCCACGAGCGGCGACGGCTTCATGACCGCCACCGTAGGAGCAGGTGGAGTGACACAGGAGCAGAACATACCCTCTAATCCAACAGACTTCCGCGACGACCTGGGACGATGGAACCTAAAACTCAGAGCCGTAAGGTCAGCTTCATCCTCCTTTGACATGAACATAGACTTCACGCGGTATCGTTCCGCCGTCAACTCTTATGGACTTGACCTGGAAGAACAATGGACCAGCGTAGACTGCACCGACCCTGTGTTGTGCATTAAGACGGGTGCCTTGGGCTCAGAAAACATGGCAGTTGACGCTTGGTATGATGACTTGTGGCATACTCTTTCCCCAAGGCTTGCGGCTGGATGGAATAACGTTTCCGTGGCTTCATACGTGGACTCACCGACTTTTACAATTAGATTCAGAGCTAACAACGGCCTTGTGCAAAATAACTGGCAAATCGACGCCGTGTTGCTGAGACCCGAATCCGACCTAAGCCTTTTCCGGTCATTGCAGGACGAGGTGGCAGTGGTGGAGCTGCTGCAGAACGGTACAATGCGGTGGCTGGGTCAACATCTGCAAAACACAACTGAAGCGATTCCGATTCCTCCTGTTTCAGTGAAGGCTATTCACGTGAACCAAACCATAGAGGGCGTGGATCAGGAAGTGCCTTTCCAGATAGAAGACTGGGCATCCGAGTACAGCGTTCCATTAGGTTTGACGAACAATGCCACCGTTTTCGGCAACCGGCAAATGATTGTTTTTTCGATGAATACGAGTGTGTCGAAGTTTACGGTCTGGTGGAATGGCAGCGACGAAGCAATTCAAACTCCTCTAGCGTTTACTAACAGGTTCTTCACAGATAACCCATCTGGTGGCACCCTGCGCAACGGCAGACTTACCCTCGGATTCGGCGGCAACTTCATTGTAACCTCCACAGTTGGAAACGCCACATGCAATGCCAGTTTCATGCGCATCAACGCCAAAGACCCTCAGTACGGGTCAAACTTGGCATATGTGATTTACAACGGCACGGTAAGGGACATCATAACGCAAGAAGCCGAATGGAACAACACCGGAATTCCAGACTGCCCAAACGTGTACTCTCAAATCGTTATGACCCTTCCTGCAAACACAGGTTACTACACCTACCAATTGAGGCTGATGTTTTTGTTTTTGGGTTCAGCCCAAAGCAGAACAATCACGGATTTGTGTCCAATTCGCTTGTCTTCTTCTTTCAGCCAATTGCAGACTGAAAACGGAACCTCACACAATATTCCGCTCGTTGTAAACGGTTCAGGATTATTCAATTCAACCCAGACTTGGGTGCACCATTGGAGCCAATTCATCTCGGACACTGGAACAAAAGGCGCAGGCATAATGTTCACCGATGAATCAAACCAGATGCTTTACGTGTTTGACCAGATGAACCCACCAACTGTGAGAGGCGCATTTAAGGCAAACTCTACTGCATCAACAATAGAATTGCTTCCCGTAACGCTTAACCAGGTTGCATTTCAAACTCCATTTGATGTTACGTGGCACGGCGCAGTCGCAACTTTTGACGGCACAAACCCCATATACACAGAAGTTGGAACAATAACTGGTCTATGGATATTTGCGGAACTTCCGCCAACAATCACTGTAAACACAGACAACTAGTAACCGCTTAGTGTAACACACTTATTTTGAATATATATTTTAGTTTCATACAGAATATATAGGGAAACGTTGTTTTCTCTAAAACAAAGGTGAATGAGTACGGCATTCAAAATAATGAAATCGAGGAAAGGCATTTCGCCTATCTTGGCAACGTTACTTCTCATCGTCATAGCAGTCGCAGCCATAGCAGTCACTTACGCGTGGATAATGACCTACATGGGCACCACAACCCGGCAAGCAGAAGTCACGTTGTACAAGGCAAACGTAAACTTCGTATCAGGCAAGATAGTTATTGATGTTGGCAACTCTGGGACTTCCGACACAACGATACTTGGAGTCTACGCTGGGACATCAGCTTCAAGCATGCAGAGCTATACACCCACTTACGCTACTAGCTCATCGCTCGCTGCAGGCTCCATCAACAGTTTCAACGTTACCCTCCCTTGGGCTCCATCAACAATGTATTACTTCAAAGTAGTGCCCGCCGCAGGACAACAAGCCTTAACCTTCGAAGCAAAATCGCCATAATTCCAAACCCTTTTTATATTTTTCTGAACTTAACGAACTCTGATTATCGAACATGTTTTATTAGTATGAGTAAGAATCTCTCTTGGAAGAAACGACTCAGGTGTCCTAACTTGCAAGTAGTCTTTGCCGCAGCCCGCGTAACCCTAACAGCAGTCTTCTTGCTTTATGCTTCTTGGAGCGACTACAAAACCCGAGAAGTAAGCAACCGCGTCTGGGCAATTTACGCACCCATAGCCCTTGGGCTGTCACTTGCCGAATTCCTCTTATATGAACCTTCAAAACTTCCCCTTTTCGGCTTAAGCGTAGGCTTAACCACAGGCTTTGCCCTGCTACTGTTCTATTCAGGCGGATTCGGAGGCGCAGACTCAAAAGCCCTAATGTGCATAGCACTCGCGCTGCCCTTCTTTCCATTAGAAGCCCCTTTCTTAGCACAAGTCCCCATTGTGAAAAGCTTTCTGGTTAATGGGGTTTCGCCGCTTTCACAAACCCTCTTTCCCATAACAATACTCAGCAATTCCGTCCTGATTGCAGCTCTATCAGCGCTCTATCTGCTTCTCCGCAACCTTATAGGACGGGCAAAAACTGGAAAACCAGCCTTCGAAGGAACCCTCGCAAAAGAATCGTTAGGCAAGAAAATCTTGGTCCTCTTAACGGGCAAGAAATATCCAGTTGCCACGTTGAAGGCGAAGTGGCACGTTTACCCCATGGAAGACATCGCGGAAGAGGAAAACGGTGAAACCGAGCCTAAAAGAAAGCTTGTTGTCGTACCAAGAGATGAGGGAAGAGACGCGATTGTCGCACGCTTGTCCAAAGCGGCTGACACTGGAAAAATAAGTGATGGTGTTTGGGCGACGCCTGGCTTGCCCATGCTCATATTCGTAACCGTCGGCTTGATAATTGCCCTCTCGCTTGGAGACATCGTTTGGATTCTGGTCAGTCACTTGTTCGGATAAAAACAGCATTTCAGGGAAAAAAGTTGCTAAACGCGGTTTTTGCTTCGCTTAGAGTATGAAACCGTCGCAGTAGCCATAAGAACCGAGCCGAAACTCACGATGGGAATGGCGTAACTTCGGTAAGGATAACTAAGACTTAAGGTGAAAGAGTAACAATAAGTGCTGATGGTAAACAACACTATTGCCGTTAAGAGCATGAAAATCTCTGTTTTGAACTGCAATTCACATCTCCCCGTCGCGCTTTTCCCTGTCCCTCTAGTGGTGCCTTTCAGGATTAGTAGAAAGGTTATTTTAGCTTTTGGGTAAAACATATATTCAGGAGGGTTCTCACGCTTTGAGCGAATGTAAAAACGAACTGCTGAAATTCCTGAAAAAACCCGGCAAAGAACTCAAAGTAGTCGTCATGCCAGACTTTTTCCTAGACCGCCTAGTAAATCTAGATTGCAACGTGCAAGATTTCTCGTCAATAGTCCATGGCATAGTCCAGCGGAAAGGCGGAAGCATAGATGGAATCGCGCAGACAGACCTCAGAGGAGGAAACGCCGTCAACGTAGCATCTGCCTTAGCTGCTTTAGGCGCAAAAGTCACGCCTATAGTCTGCACCAGCAGGTTGGGGCTGGAGCAAATACGCTTCCACCTCAAGCAATATCATGTTGATACTTCCCACATCAAAACACGCGCAAAAGCCTCCATTACAACGGCGCTGGAATTCAAAACCGAAAACGGAAAGGCAAACGTTATGCTCAGGGATCTGGGTTCCCTCGCTGACTTCGGACCAGCAGACTTAGCTGACAGTGATTATGCGCTCATAGAAGAAGCGGATTACGTGTGCCTGTTCAACTGGACTGGAACCAGAAAATTCGGCACCCAACTGGCTGAAACCGTTTTCCGCCAAGCAAAATTGAAAGGCAAGTGCAAGACTTTCTTTGACACTGCAGATCCAACTCCGAACAGAGACAAAATCCCCGAACTAGTGGAGAAGGTTCTGAAGAGTTCGCACGTGGATATTCTGAGCCTAAACGAGAACGAAGCAGTCACATACGCGGCGCTGCTTGATGCAGAGATAAATGAGAAGAGAAAGCGAATGCGGTTTGACGAGTTAGCCATGGAAGCCGCCAGAGTCTTGGCAAAGCGCTTGCCCGCGAGGATAGACTTGCACACTACCGCATTCTCAGCCACGATCACAAAGAAACATGAAGTGGCTGTTTCCGCCTTCAAAATCAACGCTTTACGTGCGACTGGCGCAGGCGACGCTTGGGACGCGGGAAACCTCATCGGCGACGGAAACGCGCTATCCGACGAGTGCAGACTGGCTTTGGCTAACGCTGTTTCAGCCTGCTATCTCTCTGATTCTGAAGGGGCGCATCCCACCCGGCGAAAACTGGTCAAATTCATAGAGAAGGCAGCAAAGCCCTGTCGGTAACCCTGAGCCAAATTTTTTAAGCACCTCAGCTTTAACCATGCAGTAATCAGAACTGACGCGGGATGAAATGCGATTGGCTAAACTGTTCGGAAGCTCTGGAGTGCGCGGTTTAGTAAACGTTGCCTTAACGCCGCAGTTAGCGTGCAAAGTGGGTTTAGCAGTGGCGACGCATGCCAAGGCTAGGAAGGTTCTTGTGGCGCGGGACACGCGGGTTTCAGGCGTGATGCTTGAAGATGCCTTGGTTTCGGGGTTAATGGCGGCAGGCGCAGACGTGTCTCTGCTCGGCATGATGCCAACTCCCGCATTGGCTTATTTAACTAAAGCTTTGGGGGCTGACGTTGGATTCATGCTTACGGCTTCGCATAACCCGCCTGAGTACAACGGCATAAAAGTCTTCAGCGGCGACAGCCTGTCCTACACTGATGAAAGCCAAGACGCGGTGGAAAAAATAGTAGACAAGGCAAGTTTTGCGCTGGCGGATTGGCGAGGCATCGGTAGCGCATCCGCGCTTGATGTTAGCCACGTTTATGTTGACATGATTACGAACGCGGTGGCTTTGCGTAAGCCTTGGCGGGTCGTCGTAGACACTGGGTGTGGTGCAACGTTCAGCGTTGCCCCTTCCGCTCTGAAAGCTTTAGGGTGCAAGGTAACTGCGTTAAACGCTCAGCCTGACGGATTCTTTCCAGCGAGAAAGTCCGAGCCCACCGCTGAATCCCTCCAAGACTTGAGTCATGTGGTCAAGGCTTTAGGCGCTGAAGTCGGGGTAGCCTTTGACGGCGACGGCGACAGAGCTGCCTTCTTGGATGAAGAAGGCGAGTTTGTGGATTTTGACCGTGCGCTCGCCGCGTATTCGGCTTATGCGTTGAAGAAGAATGGTGGCGGAACGGTGGTCACTAATGTTGAAGCGTCCATGCGCGTTGAAACTATGGCGCAGAAGTACGACGGCAAAGTGGTTCGGACAAGGGTTGGCGACGTCTACGTGTCTGAAGCTATGAAGCGGGTTGGCGCTGTTTTCGGCGGTGAACCCTGCGGTGCATGGGTGCATCCCAAGTTCCATTATTGCCCCGACGGGCTGCTCTCGGCGGCGCTGATGCTTGAGGCTTTGGAGGAGGAAGACCAGAGTCTGCGCAAGTTCATCGCTGAAGTGCCAGAGTACGTGACGCTGCGGGAAAACATCGCCTGCAAGAACGGCGTGAAACAAAAAGCGGTAGCGGACATTGAAAAAACCATAACGCACGCGTTCCCTGGATTCACGGATTTCTCTACGGTTGACGGCGTCCGCGTAGCCCTCAAAAACGGATGGGTTCTGATAAGGGCGTCTGGAACCGAACCGCTCATCAGGCTTACGGTTGAGGGTGAATCGTTAAAAGCTGCAAATGCCATAATGCAGAAGGGTGTAGCCATGGTTAAGAAGCATGTGGGGGACGGGGAAAAATGAAGGCTGTACTCTTAGCTGCTGGGGAAGGCGTCAGGCTTCTGCCAATAACTGCAACGCGCCCGAAGCACCTGATACGGGTCGGTGGAAAACCGATTCTTGAGCACTGTTTGGATGCATTGAAAGCCTGCGGCGTAACCGAAGCCGTAATCGTTACGCATTACATGGGTCAGGCGATTCGCAGTTACTTCGGCGACGGCTCAAAATTCGGCTTGAAGCTGGAGTATGTTGAGCAGGAGGCGGTGTTGGGAACGGGGAACGCCGTGAGCGTGGCTGAACCGTACGTGGATGGCGACTTCATTCTTGTTTACGGTGACTTGTTGTTCTCCGCGGACGCCGTGAAAGCCGTCATTGACTCTTATGAATCGGGGATAACCGCCGCCGTGATGGCTGTGGTTCCCGTGGAAAAGCCTGAAAGCTACGGCATAATCGAGGTTGGAAGCGGAAAAAGCGTTAAACGCGTGGTTGAGAAGCCAAGCCGCGAAGCTGCACCGTCTAATCTGGCAAACGCGGGATTGTACGTTTTCAGCAAAGACGTTTTCGACGCGTTGAGGCGGGTTAAGCGGTCTGTTCGCGGGGAGTGGGAACTCACCGACGCCGTCACCATGCTGGTCGAAGACAAAAAGACGGCTTTGGCAGCGGAGATTTCGAAGGACGACTGGTTTGACATTGGGCGACCTTGGGATTTACTTGAGGCGAACGTTTGGGCGCTGAAGCGGATGCAGCACAAAGTTCTGGGAAACGTGGAGGAGGGCGCTCACCTGATTGGTCCTGTGACGGTGGCGGAAACGGCTCGGATACGTTCAGGCGCGTACATTGAAGGCCCAACTTTCATTGACGCAGGCGCCGATGTGGGCCCGAACTGTTTCATCCGCCCGTACACGAGCATAGGCAAGAACGCGCGGGTTGGCAACGCATGTGAAGTAAAGAACAGCCTAATCATGGATGGCACGCATGTGGGTCACCTAAGCTACGTGGGTGACAGCATCCTCTGCGAACACTGCAACTTGGGCGCGGGCACCATCACGGCTAATTACCGTCTTGACGGGGGGTCCGTGAAGATGCTGGTTAAAGACAAAGTAGTTGACAGCGACAGAAGGAAACTGGGTGCCATTCTCGGCGACAATGTGAAGACTGGCATTAACGCGCTTTTGATGCCTGGCGTGAAAGTGGGCAATGACTGTTGGGTGGGTCCGAACTTTATGGTTGAACGGGATTTGCCGCCCTACACGATGGCGGTGTTGAAGCAGAGTTGGAGTAAAAGCGAAAGAAAACGTTAACGTTCTTCCGCAGTTTTTATGGCAGAATGTCCTCTACCAATTCGATGTTGGCCACCTGCAGGGAGGTGTAGCTGCTCGTTGGCAGGGTCATGTTTCCTGCACTTGTTGAAGACTGCGTGGATACTATTTGTTCAACGGTGCTTTTGATTCGACGGCACGTACTATATTCCATGTACATGGTGCCGTTTTGGTTCATTGTTAGAGTTGTTGTTGATGTTGTGTTGTTGAATGTTCGCGGGGTCATTTGGATGGTTATATTGCTTACCGAGTTTACCTTGAAGACTCGGAATGTGCCTGCTGGCACGGTGATGTCTTCGAAGCCTTGGAATGTCAGCGTCATGTTCCCCGAGGAGGTTGCCGTCGGGTTTGAACTTTCAATGGGCACGGTCCATGTGTCTCCCACTCTGACTTCGGAACGGTTCAATATTCCTGTTATGAAGGGGTTGGCGGTCGCGTTGTCCGTTGTGTCGGTTCCTTGGTAGGCGTTTATGGTGTATCCTTGTTTGCTGATTTTCTGGGTGAAACTAGTGTTTGCAGGGGGACTGGGAGTGCCTCCCGTAAATACGTAAGTATACTTTAATGTGTAGTATTGCCCATCGAAGGCTGTAACCTCCACGGTGTTAGTTGAACTGATTGGTGTGTTCGGTGGGC
>CAYGVV010000043.1:0-10458 GCA_964353395.1 uncultured Candidatus Bathyarchaeia archaeon
TTCTGATACCTGTCCCTGAAAGCGTTTTCTTCAAGGAAGTGAATGTGGTTTCATAGCCATAAGGGTAAACCTCATAGCCAGATTTCAGCAGCAGGCTCTTGACAAGTTCTTTGAATACTCCACCTTTAAGAAAATCTTCGTGTATTTTGCTCATCAGACAGCATCCATTGCAGACTATCAGTACCATTGTCTTCTTTTCAGCATTTAAGATTTCTGAATTTAGAAAAGGTGCGAATTTAGATTCCCTGGAATGGTTGTGAAGTGAAAACAGCAATCAAGATTCTGTTCTTGTGGGAGAACAACAAGTCTTGGCTATTAAGGTTTTTCAGCGTTACTCTTTACTTCTGTGAAAATTCGGTTAATGTACTCTGCCATGGTGAGGTTTTGTTTCTTAGCCAATTTCTTCAGGGCACTGCTTACACCCGTGCTGTACTGGACTGCCTTCTTCGGCTTCTCCGCTATGGACTTAGAGAGACCCATGTTTTCCGCGGCTTTCCTCAACACCAGTTTCCGCAGGGAATCCGCTTTCCTCTCGAACTTCAATTCGGTGGGCAAGCTCATGGCAAACTCGGCTATTTGAGGCGAAGCAAAAGGCAAACGCAATTCTACGTCGTGGAAGATGCAGATTTTCTCGTCTCTCTCGATGTTGCTTTCATGAATGTTGACGACATCGTTGTACATGGTTTGTCTCACTTTCTCGTCTCCTCCCAGCATGTACTCGGTGACGTATCGTTGGTAACCTCCGAAAAGCTCATCCGCACCCTGCCCCGCAAGCAACACCTTGAATCCAGCTTCCGCGGTTTTCTCCGCCGTCCAGTAAAACGGCACGCCTATGCTTGCTTTAACAGGGTCAGGTTCCTCAACAAGCTCCACTACCTTGGCGACGACTTTCTCAATGTCCGATTCCTTGAACAAGTGAACCTGCATGGGCAACTGCAACTCCTCCGCTGCAGTCCACGCCTCTTCAGTTTCAGGCTGATTCTCCAAACTCACATGCACAAGCTCAACGTTAACGCCGCACTTCTTAGCCAAAAACGCAATTACACTGCTGTCCAATCCCCCAGAGAACGCCACTGCCACTTTCTTCACGCCAGAAATCCTTTTCTTAACGGAGCTTTCCAACAGGCACTGCAGCGTCTCCGCAGCTTCTTGCAAGGATACGGGTTTAGCTGCTTGGTAAGGCAACGTCTTCACAGAACTAAACTTGAAACCTTCACGCGTCACAACTGCAACGTGTCCAGGCGGAAACGACTTGGGTTCCTCTATCCCGAGCCTCCACAGGATTCTCCGATTTGACGCAAGCGCTGCAACCGTTTCGTTTTCACCATAATACAGAGGTTGGACGCCTACGGGGTCTCTTGCCGCCACTACTTCCCCTGCCTTAACCATCGTCAGCGCGTAGTCCCCCTCCCTTTTGCTAAGGAAGGCTTCGGCAAACCTGCTGTAGTCGCACTGCTTCTTCTTAGCCATAGTCGCGGCTATCAGCTTTTTCTGAGTGGTCGAATAGATTCTTCCTTCGAAGACTATTGTTGCGTCTTCCAGCCTCATGATTTCAGATTCTTCTTCTGAGGCGTTTTTCGAGGAGGCAAAGCCCACCGTAACGGTTGAGTATAAGTTTTTGGCGCTCAGTTCCTTGAGTTCTCTTTTCAAAGCGACAGTTGAAGGAGTAACTATTCCGAAGGCAGCCGAGTTTTTCAGGTTTAAAGCGTCAAGGGCTTTGATGACTTTTGATGTTGCGTTTCCGCCCTTTTTATCTAACACTGCAATGGTTATTTTCACGTGCAAACCGCCTCTCAACTTAGCGGTTTTAGTATTTGTTTGGTAAAACATTAATCTTTAACCCGCATATTCATTCAGCGAGGAGAAAACACTTGCCGATTCTACCTATAGACACAGGCAGATACGGAACACCTGAAATGCTCAAGGTCTTCGAGGAAGAGGCACGCATCCAGAAAATGCTTGATGTCGAGGCTGCTTTGGCTTGGGCACACGCCGAAGTAGGCAACATCCCCAAAAAGGATGCAGAAAAAATCGCTGCTATGGCTTCAACGAAATACGTGAAGTTGGACCGCGTGAAAGCCATCGAGAAAGACATAAAACACGACCTTGCCTCGCTGGTCCGCGCGTTGAGCGAGCAGTGCGGGTCAAGCGGCGCTTACGTGCACTTGGGCGCCACAAGCTACGACATCGTTGACACCGCCAACGCCTTACAGTTGAAAGACGCCATAGACATCATCGAGGAAAAATTAACCAGTTTCCAGAGCGTCCTGCAAGAGAATGCCGCGCGGTACAAGGAAACCGTCATGATGGGCCGAACGCACGGTCAACACGCTTTGCCCATCACGTTGGGTTTCAAGTTTGCCGTTTGGGGACGCGAAGTCAACCGCCACATCCAGAGACTAAGCGAATGCCGCGAACGAGTAGTGGCAGGCAAGATGAGCGGCGCCGTGGGCACACAGGCTAGTTTAGGCGAGCACGCCATGCGCATCCAAGAACTCGTTATGAAGCGGTTGGGCATCCGCGCCGCGGAAATTTCCACGCAGATCGTGCAACGGGACCGCTATGCCGAACTCATATGCGATTTAGCGTTGGTTGCTTCATCGCTGGAAAACTTAGCCACTGAAATCCGCGAACTGCAAAGACCCGAAATAGCCGAACTTTTCGAATCCTTCGAAGTCGAGAAGCAGGTTGGCAGCTCAACCATGCCTCATAAGCGGAACCCTGAAATTTGCGAGCGCGTCTGCGGCTTATCCCGAATAGTCCGAAGCCTCACCATCCCCGCGCTTGAGGATGTGGTTACTTGGCACGAGCGCGATTTAACGCAATCTTCGACTGAACGTTTTCTGCTTCCGGAAGCCTGCATTCTGACTGACTACCTGCTGTATCTGATGAACGGTATCGTGGTTAACTTGCGGGTTGACGAGCAACGCATGCTGCAGAACATCGGCATAACTCAGGGACGCGCCATGTCCGAGTCAGTCATGATGGCGCTGGCGCGGAAAGGCGTGGACAGGCAAGAAGCCCACGAGTTGCTCAGGAAACTAACCCTCGTAAGCGAGGTTGAGAAGAAGCCTTTCAAAGAAACTCTCATGAAAGACAAGTTTGTGCACGGCAAACTGACTGAGGCAGAAATTGATGCGGTTTTGAACCCGAAAAGCTACCTCGGCACCGCCGTCAAACAAGCAGACGCTTTCAGCAAAAAGCTCAAGCTAAAAGTCTGACAGCGCCTTCTGCTTCCACTCTTCACCTTTCTCAAGCTGCTCCCACTTTTCCTTCTTGAAGAACCCGCCAACTTGCTCCTTGATTTTCTTCGCCAGCCTCGGCCCAATCAACGGCAGGTTAGTCAAGTCGTCAAGCCCCGCGCGTTTGATGTCGTCGAGGGTTTTGTATCCTGCGTTGTACATGATGCGCCCGCGTGTTCGTCCGATTCCTTCCAGCTTGACGATGGGCAGAAGTTCTTTCTTTATGCCTTTAGTCACTCTTTCGTTCAGCTCGTACGTTAACGGCAGAATTTCTTTGTCGCCCAGCAGCTGGGCTAGCTCGTGCGTGGCATGTAACAGCCATTTTCCGTTCTCGATTATCCTGTAGAGGTCGCCTGGTTGCACGTTGAACTTTTCCAGCAGCTTTTCCTCGCTTGTTTCTTCGATCCACGCGTTCAGGATGGTGGCGGTTTTGACTTCGCCGAGGAATTCTTCGAAGGCTATGTTGTCTTCCCACTCGTCTGGCGGTGGAGTGAAGAGTTCTTCTCTGTGTTCTTCCGTGAAAACTGCGATTTGGTCAATCTCTTGCTTTGTGTACGGGCGCATAACTGGACCCATGTCTGGCGTGTGAGTTATCAAGTGTAGCATGCTTAGGTCGGTTAATCGTGGAGGCTTGTGTTTTAATGCGTCGCGAATGATGACGGCTGAGACGGGGTCGATGTAGAGTTCGCTGACGCGTTTGCCGAACTTTGTGGCGAAAACGTTGTCTCCATCCACGTTTATCATTTCTTCATCGTACAGGTACTTCAGAATCTTGGCTATGACGCTCTTGATGGCTTTCACGTCGTACTGGTGTGCGTAGAAGGTTTTGCCGAAGAATTCATAGACGCCGTTCTCAGTGAACGCAAAATCCGACGCCACAGTTGCCAAAACGTGTCCGCGGATGATTTTTTCCACGGCAAGCCTTGACCAAATGCGTTCTGGGCGGGCGAGCACAAAATTCTCCATAAGGTAATCTGCTTCGTCGGCGGTTTTGGCTATGAGTATGGCTTCGCCTACCTTGTCGTATTTGGGTCTACCCGCGCGGCCAGCCATCTGCTTGTACTCCAAGACGCTTATAGGGTAGTATCCGTAGCCTGCCTCGTAACGCCTGTAATCTTGCACTATGACGATGCGGGCTGGAAGGTTTACTCCGAACGCCAACGTGGGCGTAGCCGTCAACACCTTAATCCGCCCCTGCCTGAACAAGTCCTCAATCAACTTCCTGTGTGCGCCTGCTAAACCAGCATGGTGAAAAGCTGTGCCGCATCTGACGAGTTCGGCGAGGGATTCGCTGATACGCGTCTTCTCATCAGCGGACAAGACTTTCTCTGCCTCTTGCTCCAGCGTCCTCTTTGCAGGTCGGGACAGCACATCGCAGGTTTGTTCCGCGATTTTCTTCGCCAAAGCAGCAGCGTTCTTTCGGGTGGACGCGAAGACCAGCGCTTGCCCGCCTGTTTTTACCGTGTTTAAAGCCAGGTTTACGACGTCGTTGCTTGTTTTTCGGTCGATTTTTCTTGCGTCGCCGTCTTTGAACTGGATTTCGTCATGCAGGAGTACGCCTTCTTTGAGCGTTACGGGTCGCCATTCCGTTGTGACGAATTGGGCTTTGAGCCAGGCGGCGATTTCGTCCACGTTGCCCATGGTCGCGCTTAACGCTAGAACCTGCATTGATGGGTTGACTTGCAGGAGCCTTGCCAGCACCACTTCAAGTGTTGGTCCCCGTTCTGCCTCGTTCAGCAGGTGCACTTCATCCGCAATCACCAGCGAAATCTCATCCATCCATTTGGCTCGGTGCCTCAGAAGCGAGTCTGCTTTCTCGTTGGTGGTTATGATTATGTCGTATCGTCCTAGCCAGGGGTCGCTGCTGTCGAAGTCGCCTGTGCTGATTCCGATGCTGACGCGTCTGCCGTTCGCTTTCTTGAGCGACGCATATTTCTTGAAGTCGTCAAATTTCTCGCTCGCCAAAGCTCTCAAAGGCGCTAGGTAAATGGTTTTTCCGTTCTTTTCCAGAATATGCTTCAAGCAGCAGAGCTCGGCAATTAGCGTTTTTCCTGAAGCGGTTGGGGTGGCGAGCACGAGGTTTTTGCCTTCTAAGGCTCCTGCTCGTATGGCTTCTTCCTGCGGAGGGTAAAGCTCGCTGATTCCGCCTTGAAGAATTACTTCTTTGAGCTGTTCGGGGATTGGGAGTTCGGATATTTTCACTTGTGTTTCGCCATTTACTGGTTTGTTTGTGTTTGAGTGTATGAGAATGCGCGGGTTAATAGCGTTTTTTCGCTGCTTGAACCTGTTTTGCCGTCGGTTGAGTTCTCTTTGGCTCTGCAATTTGGTTGCTGCCAGTTACTTTAGTTGCTTTTGGTTGTTGCGCTCTCTAGTGCTCGGAAAAGACTATAGCCCCCTTATATAAAGCAGCAAATGCAGAGAGAACTTCCTCTTCTCCCGTGGTGTGTGGGGCATCGGTGGATTTGGCTGGTTTCCTTGTCTGTGGAGTTGCGAAGGTTTGCGGAGTCTGTTTGCAGGTTACTCTAAAGCAGTTGGAGAAACTCTTCTGGGGCATCGCGGTATACTTCGCCGAGGCAAATGGCGTCGCTCAGCAGCTGCTTTAGGCGGTCGCTTCCTTCCTTCAGCTGAGTGAAATCTATGCTGCGCAGGTGTTTCAGGAGGGTTGACTCTTGAACAATGGCGGACAGCTTGGTGTATCGCACGTTTCCTAGACGAAACTCGGGGACTGACAAAACGTGACATGGATACACTGAACCGTCTGGGAGAATGTTGATGTAGCTGCCGACGCCGCAGTTGCCGCAGCTGGCAAGGTTCGTGTTAACTGATTCTGTAAGCCGTGATGGAGCGCCAAAATGGCGTTGCCAGAAGTCAACAACAGCCAGCCTTGCTTCCTGCCTTGGGCAATCGAGGTCGGGGCGCCAAGCTCCTCTTCCCACGGGTCTAAATGGAGTCAAATGAAACTCGGTTGTCACACCTTTAAGCAAGAAAGACAAGAACGCTGACAGGTGAGGAACGTTCTCTGTGGTGACCGTGATGGAGACGCTGGGGTAGGCTCCTGCGCCCTTGAGGCAGTGAATGGCTTTCATGGCGGCGTCAAAGGCGCCGTTGCCTCGCAGTCTATCGTTGACCTCTATGGGTCCATCTATGCTGATTCGGACCTCGTCGAAGACCTGCGCGATAAGGCATGCCTTCTCCTTGTCGATGAGTACTCCGTTTGAAATTAGGCAGAGGCGAACTCGCTTGTCCGGATCGACCTCGCGAAAAGAGTGTGCGATGTCAAAAAGGTCAGATCGAAGCAAGGGTTCTCCTCCTGTGAGCACAACTTTTCGTGGGGTAAGTGGAACAATTTCCTTAAACAGCGCGCTTAGCTCATCTAGTGGCAGCTCATTTTCCATGGCTTCTCCAGCGTCAAAGTAACAGTATTTGCAGCGCAAGTTGCAGGCGTGCGTCAGATGAACGTAGACTGTTCTTATTCGAGATTGCTTTGCGTTCTTTTCTGTTTGCAATGTTTTTCTTTCCTGTTGTCTGGTCGACTGCAACTCTTGGTCATGAGCCTAAAGCCTACGCTTTTTGTAGGCATCTACTTGATAAGGAGGATTTCCGCGTGTTTTCAGTTCATTCAAAGCTCGATTACGCTGATGCTGAAAACTAACTGTTATTGTTGACCCACACGACTCGAATTCAGGGCATACTGCATCCATCGTTACGGAAATGTCTGGTTTTTGGGCAACCAAATGAAGTATGTTGCTCGTCATAGGAGAATTCACATTGCAAAGACGACTGATTGCTGCGTCAGACCGCAAGAACGTGATTTCATGGTTTTTATATTTTGTTTCGGGTTCGAGCTCGTATGTGGATGCATCTACTGCCCAATCGACAACTTCTTCAGTGAGGGAAGAGACGGGAGCTATGTGCTTCAGTTGACGTATGGAAACATCAAGTGTGCTCCGCTCATCGGGACAGGAAAATAGCGCTCTTAGTTTGGAGTCTACGTCTTTGAGAGCGAAAGCAAAAGCATTTACTGCACGTTCGTCTCCGATCTTTGCCAAGGCATCCGCCGCATTGCTGCGCAACCCCCAATCTGAGTCTTGATTGAGAGCTATTATTAACTCGTTCACGGCTCGTGCATCGCCGATGTTCCCTAAAGCCGTTGCTGTCAGCCTGCGTACTTCTGCATCCTTGTCTTTGAGGGCTTCAATCAACTCGTCTACTGCCTTTTTGTCACCAATTGCTCCTATGGCTTTTGCTGCCTCCTTGCGTACCGCCGCATCCGTGTCTTTGAGTGCAACTAGTAATCCGTCTACTGCACGCGAATCTCCAACCTCCGCTAAAGCCGACGCAGCCTTCTCGCGTACATTTCGATCTTGGTCCTTGAGCGCCGCAATCAACGTATTTGTAGCCCGAACATCACCAGTCCTTCCAAGAGCTTTCGCCGCATCAACTCGCACTTTTGCATTCTGGTTTTTGAGGGCAACGACCAACGCATCTGTAGCCCGTGCATCACGAATCTTCCCCAAAGCAGTTACCGCCAACAGGCGTACTGATAATTCGTCGTCTTCTAGGGCAACAGCCAACGCATTTACAGCTCGAGCATCACTAATATTTCCTAAAGCAATCACCACACGCATTCGTACATCTGCACTCTGGTCTTTTAGGGCAACAACTAACCCGTCCACAGCTCGAGCATCACCAATCCTTCCCAAAGCCTCCGCCGCCGACCAGCGTACTGATGCGTCCTTCTTGTACGCTAGTGCCTTGATTAAGCCTTTGACGTCGCGTTTGGCTTCCATCTTTTCAACATCTGACTTTGACAACCCGAATAGAGGCAAAAAAACCCACTCCACAAGTGTCCCTATTTAGAATCAATTGGTTAAATAACTTTTGGACGCTGATTCTGGTATGTGATTTAACCAGAAGACTCCCATTTTCCCAGACAGCACTCGCTTTTCACACTTTGAACCTTGACACCTTCTTAATGTTAATCGCGCCTTTCCCCCAGTCAACTATATCCGTCTTCCACTTTGCCCCCAACTTCTCTCCATACGCTTGCTCATTCTTAGAATCCTTCTGCTGATCTGTTAATGATCAACCTCAAGTCGCATAAGCTTCGCAGCCAAGTCCTGCCGCAACAAGCTTGGACTGCCAGCCTAGAAAAGCAAACGCAGAATCTCCAGATCAACCTCACCCTCACAAGCAATCCTTTTTTCAGCAATTGATTACAATTGAGAGAGCCCTTGCAGTATTTTTTGGCGGCTAGCTTTTTTTACTTGAACTTGCAGTATTAATATAAGTGTGTTATTTATTCCTCTGAGATGAGCGTGGTTTTATGGTTGAAAACGTTAAGGAACTCCTCAAACTTCACGAAGGCATAAAACGCGAGGTTTACCTCGACAACGAAAACAGCACCATGGTTCCCCAAGAAGTGCTTGACGCCATGCTACCATACTACAACAAACGCGCTTACGGGAATCCAACGCTCACGCACAAGCCAGGCTGGGAAGCGTTCGAAACGATAATGGTGGCGTCTCAGAAAATCGCTAAATTCGTAGGCGCCAAGATTCTTGAAGAAATCAACTTCACCCCCAGCGAGACCGAAGCCAACAACCTGGCATTGATGGGCGCAACCTCCGCTGCCAAAGATAAAGGAAAGAAAATCGTAATCAGCGAAATCGAACCCATAAACGTCATGAACGTTACTGACCTGATGAAAAAATACGGCTACACAACCACCAAAGTCCCAGTGGACAAAGAAGGTCTCATCAATCTTGAGAAGCTGAAAGAAGCCGTAGACAAAGAAACCGTCCTCGTCAGCATCTCAACCGTAAACAACGAAATTGGCACCGTTCAACCCCTCAAAGAGGCACTGGACATAGTCAAAGACAAAAACCCCGCTGCACTTTTCCACACAGACGCTTCCGACGCATACGGCAGAATACCCTTTAACGTGCAAGATGTCAAAGTGGACATGGCAACCATAAGCAGCTTCAAAACTCTGGGTCCACGCGGGGCAGGCGCACTTTACGTCCGCGAAGGCATAAACATCGAGCGAATCATCGAAGGACAAATCGGCACACAGAAGCTCTGGCCAGGCATCGAAAACACACCGTTAATCGTTGGCTTCACGAAGGCTTCAGAGTTGGCTTTCAACAATTTCGACGCAAACGTCAACCACATGCGCACAATGCGGGACAAACTCGTAGACGGCATATTACAGACAATGACAGATGTGAAGCTTAATGGGACAAAAGGCACCAAGCGAGCACCAGACAATGCCAACATAAGTTTTCTGCGTTGCGAAGGCGAAGCGTTAACCATCGAGTTAAGCCTCAAAGGCGTCTATGTCTCCAGCGGCAGCGCATGCAGCAGAAGACTACTCCAACCCAGTCACGTCCTCGTGGCGATAGGCAGAAGATTCAGCGAAGCCCACGGCAGCATACTCATGAAAGTTACGCGGTATCACACAGAAGAAGATATAACTCACGTCTTAGATGTGCTCCCTAGCTCAGTAGAGCGAATAAGAGGCATAGTTGGTTCCACAGGAGTCGATTAAACATGTCGCGCATACCCTTACCGTATAATCCTAAAGTTCTTGATCTTTTCAGAAACCCGAAGAACCTCGGCAAGATGGAGGACGCCACCGTCGTCGCCGTGGCAGGGAACCCTGCGTGCGGAGACATGGTGACCTTCTACCTGAAAATCACCGCGCAAGAAATTATTGAAAGAGCTTCTTTCGAAAGCTACGGTTGCGCAGCCAACATAGCCACATCCAGCATAGTCACCGAGATGGTCAAGGGTTTTAGCCTTGAAGCCGCCTGGAAAGACATAACCTGGAAAAAAGTCACGGAAGAAGTAGGCGGCTTGCCAAGCATCAAATTCCACTGCGGCGTCCTTGCAGTCGGAGCGTTGAAACGCGCAATCAGGATGTACTTTGAAAAGAAAGGCAACCCGCCTGCATGGCTCCCGCAAGAGCACACTTTCGAGGAAAAGCAGGCTTTAGAAGAGGAAGAACTGGCGAAGACCTTGGCGAAGAGGCTGAAAGTGGAGGAAAAATAGCCCTGGACGCTTACAAGATACGCGATGACTTCCCAATCTTAAAACGGAAAATAAACGATAACCCTCTCATCTACTTCGACAACGCCGCCACCACCCAGAAGCCACGGCAAGTCATCGAAGCCGAAAAGGACTTTTACGAAAACCACAACGCCAACGTCCACCG
>CAYGVV010000044.1:0-10448 GCA_964353395.1 uncultured Candidatus Bathyarchaeia archaeon
GATTTTTACGCGGATGCCAGGCTTGATTTGGCTCCTCTGCTGATTAGGTTGCATTTCCAGTCATACGTGCTTCGCTGCTTATAAGCCATTCGCACTGCATATTCAAAAAATGTGTGTGCGCATCTTAAAAATTAATTAGCAAGTTGGCACTATGCACTATTGTGTGTGTTGCCATGAAGGGAAAAGCAGTTATAATAATGGGTTCCGAAAGAGACATGGATTTTTGCCGTGAGATAGCGAAAACCCTGAAAGCCCTCAGTGTTGATTACGAGTTCCGTGTTGCTTCCGCTCATAAAACTCCCCAGAAAGTGCTTGAAATACTGAAAGAGTTCGAGGCGGAAAAAGTCGTTTACGTAACAGTGGCTGGGCGGTCCAACGCGTTAAGCGCGTTCGTTGACGCCAACACAACGAAGCCCGTTATCGCTTGCCCGCCTTACTCTGAAAAATTCGGCGGTGCAGACATCTATTCTTCACTCAGAGTACCCAGCGGAATAGGCTCGCTCGTTACAATTGAGCCTGAAGGCGCAGCATTAGCCGCAGCCAAAATACTCGCGGTTGACGATAAATCGTTGGAGAAACTCGTGAAAGAGTACCAGTCGGGAAAGAAACAAGAAATCGAAAAGGCCAATGAGACAATCAAAAGAATGAAATAGGCAAACTCACGTTTACATACAGTTCTTATTGACTTGCATGATGGAGAGTAATTCATGACGCCCGAACCTGAAAGAAAAATTCCCCGCACCATGTCCACTCAGCACCCTGACAACGTCAACGTTCCAGAATGGAGCAGGGGCGAAATCATAGATGGCAACGCAGAAGTCTATGAGGCTTTTTACGCTTACGACACCCTTGGATGCCAAGAGGTAATGTGGGATTCTGAAGGAAAAGACGCGGACACCCGTGTCGTGAGGAAACTCTTTGACAAGCACTGGGACTACTTCAAAGAGCACGTTATAGGAGAAGACATCTATCTAACCTACAGAATACCCAACCCAAGAATCGAAGCTGTGGAGAAAAAAGTTGTTGTCGAAACACTCCAGAACATACCCATAGCATACGATGCGGCATCCTCATTCTACAAAAAAGAAGTCACGCCCATCTTCGAAGTCATCCTGCCATTCACCACAGACGGCAGAGAACCCATCTGGCTCTTCAACTACTACCGAAAAGCCATAGTGGCAGACGAAGAGGCAATGCTGGATGAATCCACGAAAGCCAAAGACTGGGTAGGTCCAACTAAACCCAAAAACATAAGCGTAATCCCACTAGTCGAAGACTACAACAGCCTCCTAAGCGTCAACCGCATAATCCAGCCATACATAGACGCAGTGAAACCCAAGCACCTCCGCGTTTTCATCGCAAGGTCAGACCCAGCCCTGAACTACGGACTCCTCTGCGCTGTTCTACTTTCAAAAATAGCATTGTCAAAACTGAGAAAAACCGAAGCCGAACAAGACGTAAGCATACACCCCATAATCGGCGTTGGCTCAAAACCCTTCAGGGGACACTTGTCACCTGAAAACCTCGGCAATTTCCTGCAGGAGTACAAGGGAGTAGCCACAGTCACGGTTCAATCGGCTGCCAGATACGACTATCCCCTTGAACAGGTGAAAGAGTTTGTGCGACTGCTTAACCTGAGACTTCCTAACGGAGAACCAGCCTTGATAGAGCCACATGAGGAAGAAGCACTGCTTGCTGTACTTGAAAAATGCAGGAGACAGTACGAGAGTGTAGCTGAAGTGCTGGCGCCCTTCGTGAACAGCATTTCACCCTACGTTCCTCAGCGAAGAGCCAGAAAACTGCACATCGGCCTCTTCGGCTACAGCAGAAGCGTCGCAGGCGTCAGCCTCCCCCGAGCCATAACTTTCGCCGCCGCACTTTACAGCATCGGAATTCCACCCGAATTCTTAGGCGCCAAAGTCCTGGAAGACCTGAACGACAAAGAATGGAGCATCGTTCAGGGGCACTACGTAAACTTGAAACAGGACTTCGCCGCAGTCGGAGGCTACGTTTCCTGGGAAAACATTAACATGCTCATGGAGATGCACCTGAAAACCGCCAAAAGAGCAGGCATGAACGTGGACAGCCTGAGACTTGCATTAACCAGAATCCTCGCCGACCTCAAGAGCGTTGAGGAAAAACTCGACATCAAACTTGGTCCCCGAACTTCAACGCAGAGAAGACACGAGAACTTCACGAACAACTTCCTAATCTCCTACTTGGAGGGCGAAGATGCTGAAGCCAGAAAAGCGCTGATAGAAGCAGCTAAACTGAGACGGTGCCTAGGCTAAACTGATATAAGCTAAACAAGAATATTTCAGAGTAGCTGAAGTGTTAGTCATGGGCAGCGTCAAAGACCTACAAGTAACCAAGAAGCCGACACCCGAAGCAATGGGCGTTGGAAAATTCATTTTCTCAGACCGCTACAGCGTTTTCGACTGGGGCGAAATGCCCGACCACATAACTGGAAAAGGCGCGGCGCTCTGCCTCATGGGCGCCTACTGCTTTGAACGGTTAGAAGAAAAAGGCGTTAGAACCCACTACAAGGGGTTGGTGGATGAAAACGGGAGAACCGTAACTTTCAACGGACTGAAGCAGCCCAGCAGTGTCATGGAAATTAAACTTGTTAACATTTATGGACCAGAAACACATGTTGAAAATGGGAAACTCGTTTACGACTACAGCGCGTACACGCCAAACCTGAAAAACTGCCTAATCCCCTTAGAAATAATCTACAGGAACGGCTTGCCTGAAGGGTCTTCCGTGTTCAAGCGGCTTGAACAGGGCAAAGTAACCTTTCAAGACATAGGATTGGATCACTACCCGAAGCCAGGGGAGCGCTTCGCAAAACCCATCTTTGACGTCAGCACCAAGCTGGAGGAAACAGACCGTTACGTCACCTGGGAAGAAGCCGCGAAAATAGCAGGCTTAACAAACATAGAGGTTGCCGCCGTAAAAGTGGTCCTTGCCAAAGTTAACGAAACCATCACCGAAATCGCCGCCAAAGCTGGACTAGTTAATGAAGACGGCAAAATCGAGTTAGCCTTCGACAGCCAAAGACGCCTCATGGTCGTAGATGTCGTGGGCACATTGGACGAATGCAGGTTCACCCTTGACGGCTTACACGTAAGCAAAGAAATCGCCAGACAATTTTACAAGAAAACCCAATGGTACAAAGACGCGGAAGAAGCCAAGAAAACCGCTGAAGCCCAAGGAATCAAAGACTGGAAGGCACTGTGCAAGTCGCAACCTCCGCCGCTTGACCCAGAGTTGAAGGCGATTATCAGCGAGATGTACATGGCGGCTGCCAACGAGATGACAGGCCGAAGACTGTTTGACGCGCCGAAACTGGCGGAAACCGTCAAGAAGTATAAAGAGTACATAGGCGAGAAAGCATGATGAAGGATAAGATAAAAGAAATACTACGAGCATACGACCCCAAGAAAGTGCGCATAGGCGTCTTAGGTTCGCACTCAGCGCTGGAAATAGCGTCAGGCGCCAAGCAGGAAGGCTTCGAAACCGTAGTGGTCTGCCAGAACGGCAGGGAAAAAACCTACGCCCGCTACTACAGGAACCTATTTGACAAATTCATCTTCTTGGACAAATTCTCAGAAATAACCAACGCTGAAAACGTGAAGCAGCTGACCGCCCTGAACACAGTTTTCGTCCCGAACCGCTCGTTTAGCGTGTACGCAGGCTACGAAGCCATTGAAGAAAAATTCGCCGTGCCGCTCATGGGCAACAGGGCAATGCTCAGAACCGAAGAGCGTAACACGCCCCGCAACCAACTCTACCTCCTCCAGAAGGCGGGGATAAAAACGCCTACAACCTTCAAGTCGCCCAAGGAGATTGACCGCTTAGCCATCATAAAAGTTCCAGAGAAGGAACGCGTCATAGAACGTGCATTTTTCTACGCTTCATCCCCCGAGGAATACGAAAAAACCTCACGCGAACGCATAAAACAGGGCATAATTACCAAAGAAGCGCTAAAGCAAGCGGTCATCGAGGAATATGTGGTAGGCGCGAAGTTTAACGCTAACCTCTTCTGGTCGCCCCTCACCGACGAAATTGACCTCCTAGGCTTTGATAGGCGAATACAAACCGACCTCGACGGCGTTCTGGACCTGCCCGCATCTGAGCAACTTGAGCTGAAGATACCTACCCAGAACATCGAGATTGGACACATGGGCGCCACCATGCGCGAAAGCCAAATCGAGAAAATCTTCGACGCTGCAGAACGCTTTGTCGACACATGCAAGAAGGAGTATCCCCCAGGCATGATTGGCTTATTCGCGCTGCAAGGCGCCGTGACAAAGGACCTAGAGTTTTACGTTTTCGACGTCAGCCCGCGTGTTCCAGGATGCCCATGCGTGGAGCCGACGTCGCCGTACATGAAGTACAAGTACGGAGTCGAAGTTGGGCCGGGAAAACGCGTCGCTATGGAGATTAAACGTGCCCTCAGGAAACGCAGGCTCGCCGAAGTGGTAACATGATAACAAACGCGGACATCGGCAAAATACTTGGCAAGTACGACACAGGCAAACTGGCGATTGGCACTTTAGGCTCGCATTCCTCGCTGAACATTTTCAAGGGTGCACGGGAAGAAGGCTTCCGCACCGTGTGCATTTGCAAGGAAAAGGACGCTATAATGTACAAGAAGTTCCCCCTTGTGGAAGAATTGATTATAGTTAAAGACTTCACTGAACTCTTAAGCGAGGCACTGCAGGAGAAACTGCGGAAACTGAATGTCGTCTTAATTCCTCACGGCTCATTCACCGCCTACCTTAGCACCAAAGAACTAACCGACAGCCTTCTCGTGCCCATGTTCGGAAACCGCGAACTGCTCCACTGGGAAGCCAACCGCAAAGAACAGGAAGAATGGCTCCGCAAAGCAGGACTCCGATTACCCGCAACCTTCAAAACGCCAGAAGACATCGACCGCTTGATAATCGCGAAGTTGCCCGGCGCGAAAGGCGGCAGAGGCTATTTCTTGGCTAACTCGCCGAAGGCTTTCTACAAGAAGTTCAAGGAAATGGTCAAACGTGGATTGCTCCAGGAAAGTGATGTGGACAAGGTTCACTTGCAGGAGTACGCATTGGGCGTGAACGTTTACCCCAGCTACTTCAGCTCAATAATCAAAGACGACGTGGAACTCTTGGCAATGGACAGGCGCTACGAGTCCGCCGTGGACGCCATAGGCAAAATCCCCGCCAGCGAGCAACTGGATATAGAGCTTAACCCGACTTACACTATCGTAGGCAATTTCCCCATAGTACTCCGCGAATCACTGCTACCTGAACTCATGCGCATGGGTGACAACGTCCACAAAAAAGCTAAAGAACTCGCCCCGCCAGGCATCATCGGACCCTTCTGTTTAGAAACTGTAATCACGGATGACTTGAAGATTTTCACATTCGAGATTTCGGCACGCATCGTAGCTGGCACGAACGTGGGCATCGGCACTTCACCATATGCCTACTTGCGTTATGGCGAGAACATGTACATGGGTAGGCGTATAGCCGTGGAGATAAAGGATGCCATGCGACAGAAGAGGTTGCCTGAAGTCGTTGCCTGATTGAACTTGCAGCATCCACCGGAGAAAGCCAGACCATGCTTTTCGCAAAATTTGCGCAAAACAAATAAGCCCAAACGACACAAATATGCACTCCATCAGTCAAGAAAATGGGAGAATGATGCTGATGGGGAAACAAACTTTTATCTTCGTTCTCACACTTACGGGACTTCTACTCGTCACGTTCACATTGAGTGGTCTTGTATTTGCACAGGAGGAATGCAAAGCCTTCCGTGGAAGCGCAATACCTGACAGCCAAATCGACGGGGTAATCGGAAGCGAATGGGACGATGCGGGGTCATATGCTAACGTGACTATTTGCCCGTCGGGAACTGCACATCTCTGGGTGAAACACGATGGAACTAACCTGTACATTGGCTTAAGGTTCGTCGCGGACTCTGAAAATCCGTGGGTGGCATTCCAACTTGGATCAAATTCCTGCATGTCAACTGACGCGGATGGAGCAGTATTTGGAAACGACAATCTCTCACCAAATGGCTACGTAGATGTTCACTTTACTGCAGGCGGAATCGTCCCTGCTACGGACGCCCATCAGGATGGGGTAGGAGCCATCAGTGTTAACGCCTCAAAAGTCGTCATAGTGGAATTGAAAAAGTCACTCAATAGTGGAGACACTGAGGGAAAAGATATAAACTGGGCGCAAGGCACCATCGGCATGTTGTCAATACTCTGGGATTCAGACGGTGGAGGAAGCAGCGGAGGAAGTGCAAGTCACATGAGTGGAACACCTGTGGTGAAAAATATGCTCATCAGCGCTGAACCAGTGCCCGAGTTCCCAAGCCTAATCCTAATTTTATCCTTAATGGCTCTAGTGATTCCAGTAGTAGTATTCGGGAAGAGATGGCGGAAAAGAGCAAGCTAAACATAAAATCCTATCCATAGGATGCATCCCTGTAAAGCACGCGACAGTTAACTTAAGCAAGCCTCTAATACGCTTTCAAAGCTCTTACGCGAACGATACTTCTTGTACTGTTGCAGAACCCTGACAATTTGTTCTCTGTTCCTTTTGCCAAGTGTTTCAGCCACGGTTCTCGCGACTTCGCCTGCGCTGCTGAAAAAGAAATGACATATAGCGGTGATGTTTGCGGGTTTTCGGGCGTCGCTGGCAGTTTCAAAATCTACAATCCAAGGTTTCTGCGCGCCATCAACGATTACATGCTTCGGCGCCTTGCTGAGTTCCCCGTGATCCAAGCCGATTGTGTCTAACCTGTAGCAGTTCTCTAAGACTGCGCCTAGAACGTTGCGTACAAGCGCTTTTTCCTTGTTTGCTTCAAGCCACGCTGGAAATAAGTCGCCGTCAATGAACTGCGTCAATAGGAAGTTTTTGCTTGCGCCAATCAGTTTTGGTCCTACGTTTGCAGTGTTGGCTTTGGCAAGCATTTGCGCCTCGTGCAGTAAGTCAGGTCGGTCAGCGTCTACTCTGAGTATTTTCAGTGCCACTCTGTGCCCGTTCAAGTGGGCGACTACGACTATGCCTACGTAGCCTTTGCCCAAGATAGGGGCGGGAACGCCGAAGGCGCTTGCCTTCCCCGAGAATTCAATGGCTGTTACACCGTGGTTTCGCAGTTCCTTGAGGCGGCTTTGCAGTTCGGCTTCGCTGACTTTAGGATAGCATAGAATAGACGCGTAAGGCTTTATTCTCAACTGGTCTATTAGCACGATAACGGGACTCTTCAACGGGTGTTCCTTCTTTTCTTGAGCAACAAAGTAAAATGTATGTGATTATTAATTAAATAGGAACCCTCGTTTATCTAGAATTCTCCTGAATGTGCGGGTTAAAAAATGCCAAGGTTCAGACAAATCTCCGAAATTCAAAGCCTGATGAGCAAAAAAGAGTTCATCCGTAACCTAGGAATAATCGCGCACATTGATCACGGCAAAACCACGCTGGCGGATTCGCTGCTCGCTGGTGCAGGACTCTTGTCGCCGCAGATGGCGGGTTCCGCTCGGGTTCTGGACTACCTTGAGGAAGAGCAGAAAAGGAAAATCACCATCAAAACCGCCAACATAAGCCTGCTCTACAAAGCTGCTGACAGCAGTTATATAATTAATTTGGTTGATACTCCTGGGCACGTGGATTTCACGGGCAAAGTCACAAGAGCACTGCGCGCCATTGACGGTGCAGTTGTCGTGGTGGATGCTGTAGAAGAGATTATGGCGCAGACGGAGATTGTGACTCGGCAGGCGCTTGAGGAAAGAGTGCGACCTGTGCTGTTCATAAACAAAGTGGATCGCCTAGTCACTGAGCTGCAGTTGAACGCGGAGCAGATTGAAAAGAAGCTTAACCGTATAATCGGCAGTTTCAACGATTTAATTGAACTTTACTGTGAGGCTCCGTTCAGAAGCCAGTGGAGAGTGGATCCCGTGCGGGACAGTGTTGGTTTTGGTTCGGCGTTGCATGGGTGGGGCTTTACCTTGGGCTTAGCACGGCGGAAAGGCGTGAAGTTCAGCGACGTAATAGGCGCTTACAGAAGCATGGAGCAGGAGAAACTGCGGAAAACGTTGCCCGTTTATGGTGCAGTTTTTGAAATGGCGGTCAAGAATCTCCCGAATCCGAAGGAAGCCCAAGCGTATCGGATTGAGAAGATATGGAAAGGAAACATCAGCTCGGAAGTTGGACGTGCCATGATAGACTGCAGCGAGAGTGGACCTGCGGTTATGTGCGTTACGAAAGTGGAGGCAGACCCAGAGGGCACGGTTGCTGCGGGAAGATTATTCTCAGGCACTGTCAAAGATGGAGACAAACTCTACCTGGTTAACGCTCAAGCCGAAACCGTGGTTAAACAAGTTTTCACGTACATGGGTTTCTTCAGGGAAGCGGTCAGCCAGATTTCTGCAGGCAACCTGATAGCTATTGTGTTGCGTGGCGTGGCAAAGGTTGGCGAAACCCTCGTGGATTCAGCGCATGAAGAAGGCATGGTTCCCTTTGAAAACATAAAGTACGTTTCTGAGCCAGTAGTGACAGCGGCTGTTGAACCTAAAAACCCTAAAGACTTGCCTATTCTGCTGGATGCGATGGACAGGCTTGCTGTGGAAGACCCTAACCTCACTGTAATGGTGAACAGGGAAACTGGCGAGTACCTGCTGAGCGGAATGGGTGAATTGCATTTGGAAATAGCCATAAACCAGTTGAAGAACATCAGCAGCGAAGTGGAATTGGCAGTTTCTTCGCCGAGAGTGGTTTACAGAGAAAGCATCACAAGAAAAGGTGTTGCTGCCACAGCGAAGAGTCCTAATAAGCAGAACAAGTTTACGGTGCAGGTGGAGCCTTTAGAAGAGGAACTTGCTGAGTTAATTGACCAAGACGAAGACGCGGATAAAACGGGAACCTTTCTCGCTGTTGACGAGCACAGAAATATTTTGGTAGACTGCACGGGAAAGAAGGAGCAAACGCCAGAAGTGCTGGAGTTCATCGTTGGCGGATTCGAGTTTGCCTGCGGTGCTGGTCCACTGTGTGGGGAACCGTTGAGACACGTGAAAGTCACTTTGACAGACATGCAGCTTAGCAAGAACTCTGAACTTCACAACTCCGTTGAAGTCATGCACGGTGTGGGCAAAGCAGTTTTCGGTTCCTTCCTAACAGCTAAGCCCATTTTGCTTGAGCCAGTTTACAGAACAGTCATTTCTGCTCCTTCTGAGTTGGCTGGAGAATGCTCAAGAATCATAAGCAGCAGACGCGGAAAAATCTTGTCCTTTGACCAGAAAGGCGTTTTGACTGTTGTTACAGGGTTCATTCCGGTGGCGGAAACCTTTGGTTTATCCAAAGAATTGAGGTCAACAACTTCGGGTCGCGCTTTCTGGCAGAGCCTGCATGACCACTGGGAGCAAGTGCCTGAGAAACTGGCAGCAAAGGTGATTTCGGAACTTCGGAAGAGGAAAGGCTTGCCAGCTGATGTTCCAGCGTCGAGCAGGTTTCTGGAGGAAAACGAGCCTTGAGTTTTAGCGGTGTTCCGTTTTGTTTAGATGTGACGCTTTGCTGCGGGCAGGTTTTCAGGTGGGACAAAATTGGCGACTGGTGGTACGGTGTTGCCAGAGACAAAGCGTTCAAGATGCGTCAGTTCAAGGGCAAACTCGAGTACGCCAATGTGGACGAGAAGTTTGTGGAGCACTACTTCAGTTTGGATGAGGATTTGCAGAGAATCAGCGATGGCATAAACAAGGATGCGCACATTGGCAAAGCGCTTCAAGAGTTCTGGGGTTTGCGGATTATCAGGCAGGATCCGTGGGAGTGCCTTATCTCTTACATCTGTGCTACTTACAAAAGTATCCCAGCGATTAAGCGAATGTTGAATAATCTGGCGCGGAAGTTCGGGGAAAAAGTGACTTTTGACGGCTGCGACTTCTTTGCTTTTCCCGAACCAGAGAAACTTGCTGGCGCAACCGAGAAGGAATTAGCGGAGTGCGGGTTGGGTTACCGCGCAAAGTACGTTCTTGGCACTTCAAAGCGCATCTGCGGAGGCAACTTTGACCTTGAAGGGTTAAGGAAATTGCCTTACTCTGAGGCGAAGAAGGCGTTAATGGATTTACCAGGTGTGGGCGCGAAAGTTGCGGATTGCATCCTGCTTTTCTCGCTTGGAAAATTGGAAGCATTTCCCGTGGATGTCTGGGTGAAACGTGTTATCCTGAATCGATATGCGAAGAGGCTTCCAGCGGAATTGGTTCAGAGGCTATCAAGCAGAGATTCGCTGAGCAGCGGGGATTATGAGCGGTTGAACGCTTTCGGCAGAGACTACTTCGGGGAATACGCGGGTTACGCTCAGGAATACCTTTACCATTACGAGCGGATGCAGACTTGAGAAATCTGGCTGGAAAAGGTAGGTACTCTAGTGCTCGGAAAAGACTATAGCCCCCTTAT
>CAYGVV010000045.1:0-10440 GCA_964353395.1 uncultured Candidatus Bathyarchaeia archaeon
GTCCTAGAACACCCGCAGAGACCCATGCAGTTTCTATATATAAGGGGGCTATAGTCTTTTCCGAGCACTAGAGCACACACCCCAGTTCCTCAAACCTCAAACAACAATTCTACTGAAAAGTTGCACTTGTATAAAGAAGGAGTATAAGTCTCCGCGAGCACAGCAGTTCACGCCATCCCAACCACACATGCTACAACCAAAGAAAGTTCCGCGAAGTTCAATCACACCGCAAAGTATATTTCCCTTCGGAAAACTGCTAAAGCAGTTTCAATCAGCAAACGTGTGAGAGTGAACCTTCATGGCTGTAAAAGCTGTCATATTCGACCTCGACGGGACTATTGCCACCTTCAACTTGGACTTCAAGACCCTTCGCGCAGAAGTCAGAGGTTACCTGCTGAACAGTGGTATACCAGCGTCAGTGTTAACCGTTAACGAAAGCATCTTCGAAATGCTTAAAAAAGCAGAGATTTTCATGAAAAACCAAGGAAAACCCGCCAGCGCCACTGAGGGAATCCGCAGAGAAGCCTTAGCCATTGCCGAAAAATTCGAGTTGGAAGCTGCCATGGGCGCGAGTATGCTTCCTGGAGTAGTTGACACCGTTAAGGCTTTAAGGCGCATGAATCTGAAGATCGGGTTGTGCACCATAAACAGCGAAAAATCCATGGACTACATTCTGAAGCGTTTCAACGTCGCCGAATTCTTCGATGCTGCGGTTCCGCGGGAGAAGGTAAACTACGTAAAGCCTCATCCTGAACACCTTGAAGCAGTGTTGAAAGCCTTAGGCACAACTGCAGCGGAAACAGTAGTTGTTGGAGACAGCATCACTGACATGCAGGGCGCCAAAGAATTGAAGGCAATTGCCGTTGGGTTACCTACTGGAGTTTCCACGACGAAACAGCTGGTCAACCACGGCGCAAACTACATCATAACTTCAATAACAGACTTGCCAGTTTTGATAGAGCGGATAAATAAGACTCAAACTACATAAAAAGAAAATAACGCCTAAAAAATTCCCAGGCGTTTACTTAAGGTTGATGAAAACAGAGTCTGAGTGACTTTTGTAACACTCTGCCTTTTCTCTGCCGTAACTAGAGCGGCTAGGTGAGCTTTTTCACTTCCAAAGCCACGGTCTTATGACAGTTAATACATCGGGTAGCAACAAGCTCAAACCCGTTCAATATATCAAACTGCCTCTGCGTATACCACCTGTGCTTTGCATGGTCACAAGCGGCTTGACTGACAACCGCTGGACTACCCGTTTCCATTCTCCTTCCCCTCAATTCACACTTTCAGTGCTTGCGCAGATAAGCCTTATGGAAGAATCTTCTATTTGGCGAGAAAATATTTTTTGCGCGTGTCAGCCAGTGTTCCGTCCCAGTCGAAGATAACCGCCTCGAACATTTCCAGCTTTCCTTTTCGGAGAATGGTCGTTTACTGCGAGTTTTCCAGAATTTTTTCGCGGATGAGCTTGCTTTTCTTGGTTGCTTCTTCGATGGCGCGGATTAAGGCTTGTCTAACTTGGCTTCCTTCAAGTTGGTATATGGCTTCGATGGTTGTTCCGCCTGGGGTTGTCACCATGTCCCTTATTTTGGCTGGGTGCTCATTCAGTTCCAGGACAAGTTTTCCCGTTCCCAGCACTGTTTGGGCTGAGGCGGATAAAGCCACGTTTCTGGGCAACCCCATTTTTAGCCCTGCGTACATCATGGCTTCTACTATTATGGAGAGGTATCCGGGTCCGCTTCCGCTTAGTCCGGTTATGGCGTCCATGTATTTCTCGTCGATTTCCTCGCTTATCCCCATCATGTTCAGTAAAGTTTTGACTTTTTCCTTGTCCTTCTGCGTTACATCCTCGTCACAGCAGTATGCCGTGTAGGATGCCTGCACCAGAATGGCGACGTTTGGCATTATCCTGACGAATTTTGCTTCGGGCACGGTTTTCTTCAAAAACGCGAGTGGAAGGGTGGCAGCTGAAGAGATCACGAGTTTTCCTCGGATTTCTTTGGCTACTTCTTTCAGGAGTTTCTGCACGTCGCCTGGTTTGACGCAGACGAAAACGATGTCGGCGTCGGCGGCGGCTTTTCGGTTGTCGGCGGTGGCGGAGACGCCTAGCTTCTGCATTTCCTTGATTTTCTCAGGCATGCAGTCTGCTGCTGTGATGCTGCCTTTGTACCCGTTTTTCAGTAGGCTTTTGGTTATGGCGCTGCCGATTATTCCTGCGCCTAGAACCGCGATTTTATCAGTCATGTGCCCAGTTCACCTTTTATCTACTTTGCCGTTTTCACTCTTAAACTTTTATTGCACGCGCGCTTTCACAAAGAACTTACGCGCCTGTTACGAGTTTCTGCATAGTCTTCTGCACTGCCAATGCGGACGCGTTGGTGCGCACGCCTCTCGAGTTGAAGTGGGTTGGAACAGCCTGGTAACCGCTGTTGCGGAGGGCTTGGAAGAACGCGGTTACGGAGGGCACGGGCAAGCCCAGTTTCTGGCTTACTCGGTCCAAAACGTGATATGTTACAGGCGCGTCAGCCTCGTCTTTCGCCAGGGAAAGGAGTTTGGCGATTTTTGCGTTGTTTTTGAAGGCAGTGTGCACATTTTCTTTCTGCATTAACTCGCAGAATTGCTGGTCAAAGATTTTTCCCAGCCACAAGGGTCCAGCATACTCCATTGGAGCCCCGCATTCGGGGCATTTCTCTAGGGTTTTGGCGAAAGGTTTTTCAGCGGTTTCCCGATGGAGACAGCTGAAGCAGTGCAGTATGTAGCCGAAGTTTTTGACGCTTTCATCTGCCTTTTGTGCGCCGTAGCCTATTTCGATGTACACGCGGATGTAGTGTTCGCTGCAGTGGCTGAAGACAACGCGTATGCCTACGTCATGTTTCGCCGCTAACGTGGCTATGCAACCTGCTAGGAGACGGACGGCGAGTTCTTGGCAGTATTCGGTGCGCAGGGGTTTTCCGCCGTATTTGCGTAGGCAGGCTTTGGAGTGGACTCCGCAGAGGGGCGCCATGTCCGTGGCAGTTGCGGCGAGCAAGCCTTTGTTGCGTAATGCCCGGACCGCTGAGTCCAAGTAGGGCACGGGCGTTCCGAAGGGGTCGATGTCGATGATGTCAAATCGCTTTTTGGGTGCTCCGTGGTCGCTTAGGAGTCGGTTGGCGTCGCGGTGTTTCACGGTGACTTTTTCTTGCAGCCCGTTCAAGGCGATGTTGTGTGCTGCGAGTTTTGCTGAGCGCTGGTTGATGTCGCTGGCTACTACTTTTTTGACGCCGTGGATTTCGGTGGCGAAGCGCACGCCTCTGATTCCCGTGCCCGTTAAGGGTTCGCATATGGTTATGTCTCGGTTGACGGTTCGCTGGTAGGCTTGGAAGGCTAGGACGGTGACGTCGCGGTTAAACTCCATAACTGGGTTGTAGAACACGGGCGCTTTGCTGGGCGCGTAGTCTGATGGCTCGGTTACGAAGGCTGCGAGTTTGGGCGCTACCACTTGTACTTTGCCTTCTCGCACTGTTTCGGTTTCAAAATCTACTCTGAAAGGTTTTTCCATGCTTGGCGCCAGTTGGTGACTATTTGTTTATGGAAAAGAAAGTTTGTTGGCTATTAGACTTGCTGTTAAACCCATGCTGTTTTGATTTCGTTTATGCTCTTGAAGTGCGGGTCATCTGAAAGGCAGGTGGCCTTCAGCAGTAATGCGGTGGCGGCGATTATGCTTTCCGCCATGGACATCCTGTACTTGTGCCGTAATTCGGCTGAACTTTTAGCGATTTCAGCGTCCACTTTCACAACTTTGAAGTCCTTCTCAAGCAGCGTGGCTCTCATCACGGCGGTTTCGTGTCCTTCCTGGTTTAGTGTGAGCCAGTAGACTTCGTGGATGACGATGGCGGAGATGAAGCGTTCTTTTGCTTTGCGGATGGCTTCCTTCGTTTTCTTCAGCATGGAGGCTTCTCGGCTGTAGTAGTGTTCTAGGAAGAATCTTGTGTCGTAGACGGTTTTAGGCATCTAAGTCCCTGAGTTTCTCCAAGAGTTTCTTCATTTCTTCCGGCGAAGCGTATTTGGCGCCTGAACCCGCCAGGTCAAGTGTGGACTTTTTGGGTTTGAGGAGGATTCCGTCTTCTGTGTCGAGGACTTGGAGGCGTGTTCCTTCTTCGATTTTGTATTTTGTGCGGAGTTTGATGGGGATGGTGGTTTGACCTTTTCGGGTTACTATGACTTCATCTTCCATACCTATTCACGGTACTACCGTGCGCTGGTAGTACTTATAAATCTTCCACTCACATACAAGTACTACTTGACGATAGTACTACCTGATTTCTGGAGAAAAGTTTGCAAACGGAAAAACCCTGCAGCCTAATCGCATAAGGCTCCAACTTCTTTGTTCTTGCCGTTTGTGGTTGTGTCCAGCCAGTCACAAATTTATATAAACTTTCAGCGATAAGGAGTATTGTGTCCTGAAGCCATCAAACGTTGCATCAAGTTTGGCGGGTCAGGCGTTAACCAAGACACGGAAAAAGTCCCCTCATTCCCCAGAAAGGTTCCTTTTCAGTCCGCGCCTTGCTAACGAACCAGCGATCCGCCAAACTAAAATTTTAGTCTTCTACAAACAAACGAGCCTGTTTTATGCTTTGCTTTTCCACCGGGCGACTCGTTCGAGTCTGACCCAGCCTACAATTACATATCCAAAGAACTAAGAAAACAATAGAACACCTTCTTCCTTCTTTTTCTTCAAACCATAGGTCACAGACCGAATTAAGCTAAAAACTAACGTAGCGCACAAAATACCTACAGTAAAAACAAAAATCTAATTCTTAGGATACAGAAGACTTAAGAAAAGCACCATTAGTATAGTTCAAATTATGCAAAAGCACAGAATCATGGTGATAGGTTCAAAAGACCATAATCGAGCTGAGTGTTTTAATTGGCTTGAGAATTTTCCCAACGTCGAAGAATATGATTCCGTTATCATAAACATGCAATCATTAAGCCAAGAATACTATGATCAGATTCAAAACAAAATCAGAGAAATGCGAGAATCAATAAATATCCTTATTGACACTGACCGCGAAGTTTTCTGCATTATCAATAAGATCATGCGTCATTCGCCTCCGCCTAGACTTCTAGGAGAAACAGTTCCCAGAACAATAAACCCTTTTTATGTTTACCCAACTAATTATGACTGGCTTCCTGCAAGCATTAGTTTCGATTCTAAAAAGTCAGGTAGTTATGTTTCCTTACTCAATACAAGGTTCAAAAACTATTTTGAACTTGTTCATGAATGGAATTTTGAAATGAGTTTCTCAACGGAAACAATTCCCGAGGTGGTTCGCAGTCTCCTAAATGTTTTTAATCCCATCGCTGTCAATAAGTCCGAGAAAACAATTGCGGGCAGTCTAATGCGCGCAAGCGATAGGAAAAAAGTGCTAAATGCCGAAAAAATCGGCACGGTTCATTTGTTGCCACCTCCAAAAGAATCTTTCATATTTCAAGCTATAGAGAGAATTATAGATATCGTAATGGGTCCTGAGTATAAAGTCATTCAGCCATGGAGAAAGTATATTGAAGTGCCAAACGAAAAAAAGCTTGAACTCGAAATTGATTCCAAAAATAAGGGCATTGAGCAGATTAAAGAAGAAATCACTCAGCTTCAGAAGCAAATTCAGAAATGGGATTCATACCGTGACCTTCTAACAGAAACTGGAGAGGAACTTGAAATTATTGTTCAAAAAACGTTAAACGACCTTGGAATTAACATTGATAGAACTGAAAAAGGTTTTCCTGCGGACTTGCTTAACAAAGAAGTTGCTGTGGAAATAACTGGAATAAAGGGGTGTGTCGGTGCAGACTCCCCAAAAGTAGCTCAATTGGGTAGGTTCGTACAAAACTACCGAAAACAAGAGAAAGTTATCTTAATTGCTAATACTTACATGGATACTTCTCCTCAAGCAAGAAAGGGAAAAATGAGTTTTTCAAATGAAATGAGAAAGTATTTTGAGGCGCTATCTGTCTGCTACATTACCACTCAGACATTGTTTGAACTTTGGAAAGATGTTATTCTCAAGAAACAGGAACAAAAGGACGTCCGAGAGAAAATTCTTAACACAGTAGGAGAGATCATTGTCTAAGTTAAATTGATAGGTTTACGAGAGCAACTTGCTCAAACTTCAGCTTGCACCATCTTCAAGGAGTAGCAAATTAATTTGTAAATTTATTTCTAAATTTCGTGAGGGTTCTTTAGGGACTGTTGTCTTCCAGAAGTTTTCGTAGGAGCGTAGCTGTTTCGTATGCTGTTTTGGGAGGTGAAAGCCAAAGAGCCATCCTCAGCCATGATTAGGGCTATTCTGCAAAGAGCCAAATGCACAGGAAAGAGAAAACAACATGCTTTTCACGATTCCACGCAGAACCGCCTGCAAACGCACACCAAAACAACATACCAGCCTGCACAATCAACCAGCACCAGCGACAATCACATCAGAGAACACACACAAACCCAACATGCAAAACCAACAACCCAACTATAAATAAGGGGGCTATAGTCTGTTCCAAGCACTAGAGAGCAAGGCTAAAGCCCAAACTTAACTCAACCCACAAAACCAACGACGCAATCGCAACCTCCACAATGGATAACACTGCACCCACTTTCAGGTATTCTTTGAGGCTGATTTTCACGCCTTTCCGCCGCATGACCTCCAGCCACATCAGAATCGCCAAAGACCCCAACGGGAAAAAGTGTGGACCCAAATTGTTCCCGATGACATTGCTGAAAACCAAACCCGTCAACGCTTGCCCACCCAAACCCGCAACCACAACTGCCTGCTTTATGCTCAGCAACCCCAGAATAGTCATAGGCCAATTATTCATGAAACTCGCCCCAACCGTCACAATCAAACTCGGCACAAACACACCCAAAACCGACGGAAACGCACTCGACGTAGCAAACGCCGAAGCCAACAAATCCGCCACACCCGCATTCGTCAATCCCTCAACCACAAGGAAAATGCTCAGCATAAACAGCACAATGTCCCAGTTAATCTCCCTCGCCAAACTCCTCAAACCCTTCCTTTCCCCATTAAACGCATCCATCTTGCTCAAACTCCCCAAATACACAAACAAAAGAAACACCGTCCCAGAACAAATCACCAAAGAAACAGGAACCCTGCCCAACGACGCCAAAACATAACCAACATCAATCGCAACCAACGTAGCCACACTGACCTTCAGCAATTTCGGCGCAATAGGCTGCGAACCCCCAGCCAACACATCCACAAGCTTAACATCATACACCCTCGGAATCTTCTTCCTAAAAAAAACATACACCAACAACATACTGCTGACGATTGTCGCAACCGCCACAGGACCCATAAAAACCAAATGATCAAGAAAACTATACTTAAAAAAATCCGCACTCAAAATATTAATAGGATTACTCGTAATCAAAGGCATCGCAGCCGTATCCGCAATCAACCCAGCCGAAAACAAATACGCCAAACGCCCCTTCGAATCTATCTTCAACTGGCTAACAATCTCCAAAACAATCGGAGTCAAAATCAAAACCGCACTGTCATTCGCAAAAAGAATACTCACAGCCGCAGTCAACAAAGATACATAAAAATAAAGTCGCACACCGCTTCCACCCGCCAACTTCACCACCCGAAGCGCAGCCCACTTGAAAAAACCCATAGCATCCAACGTCACCGACAACGCCACAATGCCGATAAACGCCAACGCAGCATCCCAAATATCCAAAAACGCCAACGCAGCCTCACCCAACGTAACCGTACCCAGCAACAGCGAAGCCACAGCACCCATTCCAGCCGCATAACCCAGCTTCAAACCCCGTGGACGCTTAACCATCAAGAAAAGCGTAACCACGAACACAGCCACAGCAGCCACTACAGTATAGTTCATCACTTGAACCCTTGCCACTTACCCAGCAATGCGTTAGTTTCAGGTATAAAAATTAGTCTGCTAAATCCACCGCAACCCGACAAGAAAGAGGGAAAACAAAGAAAAAGAGGCTTTTACTCCGTTTTCTTCGGCTTCTGTGGCCTCAGAGAACGCACCGCTGCACCTGTCCGCCACATCTCGCTGTTGCCCATAACTTTCAATTCGTCAGCCAGCTTCTGCCTATAATCAGACGCCTTGCTTCTCTCAAGAACAATACGCGTCTCTTCTCCAGCAGCCACCAAATCATACAGCGAATCAAACAGCGGCTTGGTGCCGTCGCGAAAACGCTCTCTCCACCGCAACGCCCCAATACGAGCGGTTTCACTACAGTTACAGTACATCCAGTCCATGCCGTTCTCGTCAACCAGCCTGATGAGGCTCTGCGTGAGTTCCTCCACGGTCTCGTTGAAGGCTTCGCTTGGACTGTGTCCACGCTCTCGCAGCGTGTTATACTGGGCTTCCATTATCCCTGCCAAAGCACCCATCAGGACCCCTCGTTCTCCGGTTAAGTCGCTGTAGACTTCTTTCTCGAACGTGGTGGGAAACAGGTAACCTGAGCCAATGGCGATGCCTATGGCTTTTACGCGGTCTTGAGCTTTGCCCGTGTAATCTTGGGCAACGGCGAAACTGCAGTTTATGCCGCTTCCGTCAACGAAGTTTCTTCGGACGGATGTGCCTGAGCCTTTCGGAGCCACCAAGATTACGTCTACGTTTTTGGGGGGAATAACGCCTGTTTGGTCTTTGTAGACTATGGAGAATCCGTGGCTGAAGTATAGTGCGTCTCCTTCTTTCAGCGTCTTCTTGACTTTTGGCCATGCATCTTTCTGTCCAGCGTCTGTAAGCAGGAACATCTTGATGGTTCCGCGTTTTGCGGCTTCCTCCATGGGGAACAGGTTTTTGCCTGGAATCCAGCCGTCTTGAACGGCTAAATCGTAATATGCTTTGTGGACGCCTGTGTTTTCTTGTCCTATGATTACTTTTATGCCGTTGTCTCGCATGTTCAGGGATTGTGCGCGTCCTTGGATGCCGTATCCGAGCGAGACGACGACTTCGTTTTTCAGGATTTTTTGTGCTTGTTGTACTGTGAATTCTTTGCGGGTGATGACGTCTTCTTTTACGCCGCCAAAGTCCATTTTTACCATTGTAGTTTCCTCAAGGCAGATTATGTGATTAGACGTGCTAATTAAGAATTATCCCTTTAGAAGTTGGATGCTGCAGGATTTGGGAGTTTTTGTGGAGGTTTTGGTTTTTTGAATGTTGGTTTTGGTTTTTGGTTTCTTGTAAATTGGGTCTTTTTGGCTGCTGTCTGTTGCGGTTGGGTGCGGTGTGTGCGTTTCTGCTGTGGGCTGTTGGGTTGTGCTCTGTTGCGATTTTTCTTCTATACCCCCTTATAAATAGTAACTGCATGAATTTCTGTTAACCTAGAACTGTTGCTTGGAAAAAGCTATACCCCCTTATTTAAAGTGTGAAAGGCAGAGAGAACTTGTGGTTCAGTGGAGAGGTTTGCTGGGGCTCCGGCGCACGAAATTTTGAGAGATTAGTCAGGAGAATGGGAAACCTTGCTGCTTGAAACCGCTGCAACTTTCGCTGTTACCACTCGGAGCCCTTTCAGCCCCCATATTCATGCTTTTTACGATTAAGAAGAAAAAAAGGAAAGTATTTGCTGCTTTTTAGTAGGGTTTAGTAGTTCTTACTTCTTTCTTAGGAGTATGGCTATAGCTATGGCTATCAGGATGATGATGGTTGCGACTATTATGTACAGCTCAACCGAACTCGATTCCGAAGTGTTTCCACTAGCAGACGCTGATCCGATTAGCAGACCTGTTGATGCCGTTGAACTGCCGTAGCTGTCATCTCCAGCAAAAGATGCAAGGATCTTGTATACACCTTCTTTTGGCTGATTCCAAGAGAACACGAAGCCGTTGAGATCACTTATAACTGTACCAATTTCAGTTGCAGTGCCATCAGAAGCTATTGCCTGCAATTTCACGGGGACACCTGTTACTGAGGTTGGCTTTGGCTTTTGCATGTGTAAATACGCCATCCAAGCACCCATGCTGTCCTTAGATACACATGGAGTGCCTTTTTGACCAGGAGATTGATCTGTCACTTTTCCCTGTATCAGCACATTGTTTCCTTGAGCAACTGCTGTTTGAGGAGCTGAAACTTCTATAGCGGTTGGTCCTTTGCCGAAGGTGTAAATCTTTTGTTCATAAGAATTCACAGCCGTGACGTATCCGTTCGAGACAGATTGGTAATGGTAGTATCCTGAGATTTTCCAGAGTTCATTTCCGTTGTCAGCGTTGAGGCAATACAGCATGTCGCCTCTCCACATGTCTGCGTCGGGCGAATGTTCGTCAGCGGAGATATACACTTTATGATCCGCAAATGTGCAGCCAGCGTACAATGGATATGTACCATAGACTGTTTCCAGCCCTGCGCTAGGCAACGAATAGTCCCATACAAGGTTGCCTGTTTTTCCGTCAAAGCAGCGTACATGACCATCGT
>CAYGVV010000046.1:0-10281 GCA_964353395.1 uncultured Candidatus Bathyarchaeia archaeon
GCTTAGTCAAGTTCCAGTTCTACACTCCAGTTGAATCTATTTAAAGAGGGGTATAAACAAAAAATCACACAACAGACACCGACGCTGCACGGTGTTTTTCTTTGTGTGCCGTTCAAGCTAAAACGTGAATTTCCAGTTCATATTTTTTGTTCATAAGTTAGTTAAATACCTTCAGCGTATTCGTGTGCATTAACACTGGAGGAAATGCCTTGAAAGAATATACAGCACTTAAAGACAGGGATGAACTAGAAGCCAAAATGACTGCTGTTTTCGGCGAGAAAATCAAGGAACTCTCGGCAGAATTGCAACAAATATTGATAGATGACATGGTTACTGCCTTCGAAAATAGAATAAAAGTGTTAAACGTAGCACACGCAAGCAGTAAGTGTTAATGCTGAACAAGGAGAAAAAACGAATTTGGAATACATAAAACCTATATATGAAATCCAAAAATATGGCAAAAAAGAGGCCTAAACATGAGACGATCAAAACTCGAAATGTACATTGACATTCTCAAAGTCCTGGCACATCGTGGCCCACTGAAACTTACACACATCATGTACAAAGCCAACGTTAACTGCAGCGTACTGAAAGAGTACCTAGACTTCCTGATCAAGCAAGGCCTGGTTGAAGAAAGAACCGTTGGAAAAAGGCGAGTAGTCTTTGCCATCACGCAACGCGGCATCACCGTGCTAAAATACTTCAGAGAACTCAGACAGGTATTGCCAATCGTAGAAGAAGCCCGAAACCAAGCATCGCTTCCTTACTAAACCCTCACTTTTTCAACCCAACCCCATAAACCTCACATACACCACACAAACCCAAATCCCCTTTCACACTCACCTTAAACAGCCATTTTTAGCCCTTAACATACAACTCTTCTCGCACTTATACCTAAGCAAGCACAGTTCAAGCTCTGCGCTTAGCAGGCTACATTATTAAGAATAAATACCTCTGTTTCGCAAGACTTAATAAACACGTGTGGTCTAACTGTACTACACATACACAACACACCTTGGGGGAAGTTTGTGAGTAAAGAAGAGGTTCTCGGGAAAAAGCCGCTGGTAATCTTGGAAAAGATAAAGGAAAACTTGGAGCGGCTAAACGAAAAAATGGAAGTTATCATTGAACTGCAAAAACACGACCGAAAAGACGCACAACAACCTCTTTCAGACGCACCTTTAGACGTGATGACGCTGCTTTCCATGCCGGATCACCTCAGGAAAACAGCAATGACCGTTTGCAGATTAGGCAGAGCCACAGCAGACGAGATTTCACAGCAAACAAGCAGAGCACGAGCCGTGGAGAGTGCGTACCTGAACCAGCTTGTGTTGATGGGTCATCTTAAGAAGGAGCGGCAAGGAAGGAAAGCATACTTCTACGTAGATAGAGAAACGTGAGGGTGAAAAACAGATGGGGAAAATCATCGCAGTACACTCATACAAGGGCGGAACAGGAAAAACACTTCTCTCCGTGAACTTGGCAGTCACTTTTGCCAAGCAGGGCAAGAAAGTTTGTCTGTTTGATCTTGACTTTAGAGCGCCAAGCCTTTTCGCCATTCTCAAAATCGACAAAGTCGAGTGCTGGATTAACGATTACCTGAACAACACATGCGACATCAACAAGGTACTCATAGACCTGAGCAGCATAATCCCGGGCAAAGGCAAATTCTTTGTATGTCTGGCGAATCCTGCAACTGAAGCAATCAGAGACATGTCTGCAAAAGATAGGAAATGGGAGATGCGTGCGCTTGGAAGATTATTATATCTTAGAAACGCGCTCTTAAACGATGAGGAATTTGATTATTTGGTCTTTGACACAAGCCCTGGACTGCAGTATTCTTCAATAAACGCTATTGTAGCGGCTGACTTAGTTGCAGTGGCAACAACAGGCGATAAATCGGACGTGGATGGCACACGGCGCATGCTAAGGGAACTTTACAATCTGTTCGAGAAGAAAACGGGTGTAGTTATCAACAAAGTTCTTGACTATAATTCAAGAAATAGGCAAGAAGAATTGTACGACAGAGTCAAAAACACGTATCAGGTTCCTCTGCTGGGCTTGGTGCCTTGCTTCTGTGACATCCTCCGAGCGGAAGGCAACTTTATATTTGCTCAAGACAAGCCTGATCATCCTTTTTCGAAGTTGCTGGATGAGATGGCAAAGAAAATAGACGCCAACGAAGTCAAATAATGGAAACATACCTCTTTTTTCTTTTGCTGCATTCGCGTTTTGTTTAACTCGTATACAAAAGCATCGACGGAACTCACCGTAAAAGCTTAATGAACGCAGAAAACACTGTTAACCGAGGAAACCACGGTGGATCGATCGGCAATTGTGCTTGCTGGCGGCTTCTCAAGCAGGTTTGGGCAAGACAAAGGCGTTCTGGAGCTCAACCATAAGCCACTCATTAAACATGTGGTGGACGCTGTCAGCGCGGTTGTCGACGAAATCATTGTGGTGACGAATTCTCAGGATCGCGCTGCGAAATACGCGAAGATTGTGGGGCCACATGTAAAGTTCGCCATTGACATCGACGAAGCGAAAGGTCCCTTGGTGGGCGCGTTGTCTGGGTTTGAATTTGCCAGCCAAAAATATTCTTTGCTTCTGCCTTCTGATACACCGTTTGTTTCGCGGGAAGTTGTAGAGTTGCTTTTTGAGTTGTGTTATAGAAGGTCAGCTGTGATTCCTAGGTGGCCAAACCAGCATATTGAGCCTTTGCACGCTGTTTATCTCACGCAGACGGCTTTGGAAGCGGCAAAACAAGCTGTGAGCGAGGGAAAGCTGAATGTGCGCGCGATGATTGAAGGCATGCGTGGGGTGCGTTATGTGTCTACGTTGGTTATTCAGGAGTTGGATTCTGAGCTTAAGACGTTCTTTAACGTTAACACGCCGTTGGACCTGAAAAGGGCTGTTGTGATGGTTAAACCGAGGAAAACCAAGAAAAAGTAGTTGCATCACGTTGGAAGTTGCGTATTTCTCGAAATGGAACGAACCTTATATACTCATAGCAAGCGTAACTCGAAAACAGGTTGTATGCAGTTTTTCTTTGGCGGGAATTAGTCGTTTAGCGCTTAGAATGCGTTCATAATCGTATGTAATGTGTTTTATGCGTGTTTTTTCCGTCTTGGTTTCAGGTTTGTGGTTGATTTTTCGCGTCGAGTTTGCGGCTTCCTGCTGTGTCTGCTCTTTTTTGCTGTCCGAAAGATTGCCGAATGGTCACAATTTACAATAAATAGTTAAAAAACCATGCCTCTGCTCTCTGGGTTAGTTGTATACAGTTAAAATACTGTGCATTGGAAACGTTTTTTGGTGTACGAAACGCGAACAGAAGGAAAAAGGTATTCAGGAGAGTGGCGAGAAAACGCTGTTATGTTTCGCCCATGACTTGGATGATGACGGTTCTTTTCCGAGGGTAAACATCCGTTTCGACGAACATTAGGGATTGCCAAGTTCCAAACTCCACTTTGCCATCCACAATGGGCAAGGTTTTGTCCGGCGGAAGCAGAATGGATCTGAGATGGGCGTGAGCGTTTGATGGATGGCTGTAAGCTTTGCTCTTTGGAATGATTTCTTCCAGGAAAGTTTTGATGTCGCTTAGCAGAGCGTAGTCGTTTTCTGTTAGGATGAGTATGCCTGTGGCGTGTGGCGCGAAAATGTGCATTAACCCGTTTTGGACGTTTGCTTTGGATGCTGCTTTTTGGATTTGGTCGGTGAGGTCTATGAAGTCTATTTCGCCTTTGGTTGGGAAAGTTATGCTGGTGTTGAACACTTTGAAAGGAGACATGATCAGTTACCAGTAGTTATCTTGAGGTTAATCGCTGAAAAGGTTTTCTGACTGCTGCGCCCTCGGAAACTTGTGCCACCGTTATTTGTAGATTCAACCAGCGGTTCAGGGGCTTGTAACTAGTTGCTCGGAACAGTCTATAGCCCCCTTTTAAATAGTTTATATAGGTTCTGTTACGGTTCTGTGAAGTCTCTGTCGGATTGGGGGTTCATGTGAAAATTCGTCGGATGTTTATGGAAAAAGGTTTTCTATTTCGCTGAAGTTCTTTGCGATTTTTTGTCCTTTTTCTGTGAGATAATAAAATGTCTAGGCAGGTCTGGAAGTTATAACTTTTCTTTTCATCAGTTCCTCTTGTTCCAACGCCTTCAGGTTTGATGATAAGGTTCCTCGGTTTGCTATGAGTTTTTCCAAATCTGTAACCTTACTTCGCCTTTTCCGTAAATGTACAGTAGAATTTTGACGGAGGGAACTTTGAAGATTTTTGATATTTCCACTGGTAAACCTGATTCGTTATAAGCTTGGCTATTGAAAATATCATAACACTTTATTACGAACTTAGTTCATGTAAAAGAATTTGAAGGGGGTTGGAAATGAGGGTTGCAGTGGTTGGTTTTGGCTGGTCAGGTGCGTTGCTCACTCACAAGTTGTCTAAGCTTGGACATGACGTATCTGTTTTTGATAAAAGCAGAACTGTGCGTTCCGTATGCGCCTGTGCGATACCGACTGACCTTTTCGTTGAAATCGCTCATGACCATGGCTTAAACCCTGATGATTACATACTTTGGCGTTCTAAGGAACTAATAATTGACGCTGCAGGAAAACAACATCACATTCCCACAACTGGATTGTGCACAATTAAAAAGAACGCGGTTATGACTGACTTAATGAATGACTCGCTCCCGCATATCGCTTGTTTCTTCGGTAAAACTATTCATCCCTCCGACTATCAAGATTATGACCTTATTGTGGATGCTACGGGATACCGCGCTCTTCTGGGCAGGTTACCAGCAGACCGCATTTTCAGCACTTACCAAGTGAAAGCCGAATTTAAGGAACTGCCTTTTCCCGACTTCTACATGGGATTTCCATTTAAAACTGACACCCAATCAACAAAATATGCATGGATGTTCCCTTTATCCAGCACTGTGGCTTACGTTGGCTGCGGGAGCTTCTGTGGGAAACAAGCATACAATCAGGTGCAACGGTTGTTGGAGAACTATGAAGGAAAAGTAATTGAGACGCAAGCTAGACTGCTGCGTGTAAACCCGCCAAGTGAAAGTTTGCCTTTTTTTAATGGAAAAATAGTGGGAGTTGGAAATAATGTGGGAGCTATAACTAGTTTTGGAGAAGGCAACCAGTTAGCTGCAGAAACCGTGAATCTCTTAGTTGAAAACTTGCAGGATTTAGAGGCTTACCAAGCAGAAACCCTGAAGAAACTGTCTTGGCTAAAATATGACTACAAAATACACGATGCCCTGATACAGGGTGGAATTGTTAAGTCAATGCTGAGTTTCCTTCGGGTACTAAAAGTTTATCGTAAACGCTTCCGCGTTAAAGTCACCATGAAACTGGTGAAGAATGTGCTTTAAACAGGAGTTCAATGGAAAAAGGATTGAGCGGGAGTCTGTTTTTTATTCCTTTTTGCTTGCATTCTGTATCAGAGTTATCCACTTGTTTTTGCCTTCTACCTTAATCCCGCAAGCTTCAGCGGGAGTTTTTCCGTTTAGGCTCTCATGGGGTCGAATATAGCTATGGTAAATTTGATAACCCTTGAGAATCGGAGTACGTTTCTTCTTTAATCCGCGTATGGTCTTTTCTCTGTCTGGGATTTCTCCGTTCATTCGCTCCATTTTGTTATTGTTCCTGTCTCTTTTCCAGCGTGATATGGCGAATGTGCTCTGCTTCATCAAAAATACCTGTTGACACGCCAAAGAGTGGCATGACACGTCTTCGCTATCCGATTTTTAGGTTGCTTGTCTGTGTTCGGTTGATGCTTTTGTATACGCGATTGTGACAGCTGACTTTCTGGTGTCTCTTCGTGAAGGTTCTCGGTTAATTCCGACCTCTGAACTAACGGATTTTCGAATAGGATATTTTGGCAAATAAGCCACAATTCAAGCCAGTTTTTAAGTAAAGACTCGTAATAACGCCTGAATTTTCCAGAATTTTGAAGCCGCAAAAAACCCCTACTTTTTTCTACACAGAGCAAAAAACGAACAGCCATATTTGAGCCTGAAAACGTCAAAGCGCCCCATTTTAGCCTTCTAAGCTAACCCCTAGAGACCAAGTTATGGCGAAAACCATGGCCTCATATAAGTACCTACGAAAATCTCCATACGAAACCGCAAGGGGTGTTCTTCGAGACTGCTTCGAGATTTAATGCAGTTTTCAGGGTTGTGGAAGAAAACTTTGCGTCACGAACTGATAGCAACTACCTGATTGCATCACAGAAAACTGTCGCTTTTTTTCCAGCGTTTCGCTTACCTGTGTTAATCCGATTTTGCCAGACTTCTCGTCTGATGCGGCACGTCTAAAACTTGCTCAATAATTATCGGATGAGGTTTAGTGTGCGCTTGCTGTTTGAATAGGCCCTGTGTTAAGCTCAAACGCATTTGTTTTTGGCTGCACGAGTCTTTCACCTGGCACATGTTGTGCCATTTTGTGCCTGAAAAGAGGCGCTATTCTGGCTTGTTTTCCATGGCTTTATGTTTTGGCAGCGCTTAGAGTAGGCTACAATGAGGATATTTCTGTTTTGTGTAGATGAAGTTTCTCTTCATCAGTGAGCATGGTTGCACACGTATTACATTGTGCTTATACATATCACCATAGTCTCCCAACAGGCGGCAACTGGAAAAGTGCGTATACAGAAGCATCAACCAACTTCCAATTTCAGCAGTGTGCAATAGTCTTTTATTGCGGAAGCAATCCAAACAGAACCACAGCGGCAGAGGAAAAAAGAGCCGTGAAAGAAATTGACAAGATCGCGCTTCGCCGATGGCGCAAAAGAGGCTTCTACAGCGAAAACGTACTCGTCAAACTCCTCCAGAAAAACGGGTACAACGCCGTCCGCATCCCAGTCAGCAACCCCAGCCTCAACCCGCTCCCCGACATCATGGCAAGAAAAAACCAACACACCTTCGCCTTCGAAGTCAAAAACGCCACCTACTACGCATACTTCCCCAAACAGCAAATCGACAAGCTCTTCCGATTCCTCAACGAACTCATACCCACAGACAAAGAACAAAAACACGCCGTCGTCGCAGCACATCTAGGCAAAAAATGGACGTTCCGAGAAATCAGCTGGGCAGACTGGGAAAAAAACAAGCTCCCCGACAAAGTGCGCATCCTCAAACGCGACAGAGGAAACTTTAACATAGAAAAAAGTTTCTAACCAGCAAATTTGCCTACTATCCAAAATTATATGGCAGTAAGCAAACGTACCTCAAAGCCTATTATCAAGCCCGCAATTTTCTTCAACCATGCCCACAGAACATACCCTCAGCGGAGCAAACCGCAAAAACAATAAACACACAGCCGCGCATTCAGTCTTAACGAGGCAACAGCCATGAACGCAACCAACCCCGCGGTCTCCGCAGTTCAGCTTTACAAAGCATACCAAATCGAAGACACAGAAGTACCCGTCCTAAAAGACGTAAACATGACCATCCACCCAGGCCAGTTCGTATCCCTCTGCGGACCCAGCGGCTCAGGAAAAACCACCCTCCTCAACATCATCAGCGGCATCGACAAACCCACAACCGGAAAAATAATCGTCTACAACGAAGACCTCGCCGCGCAAGACGAGGACTTCCTCGCCGACTTCCGATGCAACAAAGTCGGCTTCGTCTTCCAATCCTACAACCTCGTTTCAACCTTGACCGTGGCGGAAAACATAGCTTTCCCCATGGAGTGGAAACGCCAGCCTACAAAAGAAATAGAGAAGCGCGTCAAAGAACTCCTTGAAAAACTCGGCATGCAGCACAGGGCAAACCATTTTCCCGCGCAGCTAAGCGGAGGCGAACAACAGCGCGTCGCGTTCGCACGTGCCTTGGCGAATGATCCGCCTTTGCTTCTGGCTGATGAACCTACGGGAAACTTGGACACGAAGAACGGCTTAAAAGTTATTGAAATTCTTCGAGTGTTGAAGGCTGAAGGCAAAACCATAATCGCTTCAACTCACGACGCGGAAATCATGCAGTTAGCCGATCAAAAACTGTGCTTAGACGAGGGAAAACTGGCGAGTCTGAATGAGTGAAACCGCCTTTCCCGTTAATGACCTTCTCCGCAGGAGACTTCAAACAGGCTTAACCCTGCTCAGCTTAACAGCCTGCGTTGCCGCCACCCTTTTTCTGCTGCTTTTTAACGACCAAATTGGATCTGGAATAACGTCCAAAGCACAAAACACTTTAACCATAGGCTTCTTGGCAGTTTTTTCGCAGTTTCTGCTGTTTGTAGGCATCTTAGTCTTCGCCGTAGGCGCCGTCATAATTTCATTCATTGTCTTCCTCATGATGGCTCAGAGAACCCGAGACTTCGGACTAATGAAAGCCACAGGATGCCCAAACGGCTTGGTCTTCGGCTACTTCTTCACTGAACTGCTGTTTGTAACTGCTGGAGGTTGCCTTTTAGGCATAGCGCTGGGGTTCGCGGTTGACTACGCTGTCGTCAACACGGGCATGTTCCAAGCTTACCAAAAAGCACCAAACTTCTGGTTTGCACCCCTAGTTTTCGCAGCTTTTTTCATTTTTGCGTTGATTTTCGGGGCAAAACCCATGCTTGATGCAGCTCGAATGTCGCCGGTAAAAGCGATCTCGCTCATGCAGTATTTCGGCTTAAGCAAAGGAAACAAGTTCAAAGCACTGTCCAAATCCAGATTAACCCTCAAGATAGCCGCAAGGAGCCTGTTCCGCCGCCAAAACGCCACCGTTCGCATCGTCGTGTTCTTGTCTGTGGTCTTCATTTTGCTGACAGTGTCTATCGCCGGAAGCATAATTGCGCGTGACACCACCAGTTCATGGGTTGAAAGAGCCATTGGCAAAGACACGTTTCTGATAGCACACAGTGACACGAGTGCCCAGTACACCGCGTTAGTGACGAAATTCTCCGGGACAAAAGAAAACGCAGACTTCAACTACTCAGACCCGAAACTGGCCATACCAGACACTGTTCTTCAACAGTTGAACACGTTTCCAAGAGTCACAAAAGTTGACCCACGGCTAGTTTGGCAAGGCAACATCCAAGAAATCAGCAACTTCACCATCGACCCTAATACCTATGCAACCTTGCCTGTTGGCGACAGCCGTCAAGGAGAATCCTTGATAGTCGGCGTTGAACCACAAAATGTTACCTCATCATGGTTTCTGCAAGGGCGACTGTTGATGGCTAACTCTACGGAAGCGATTGTTGGCGATTCCACAGCGAGATTCATGTTCGATGTGCCCTTATCGCAGAGTTTCAGGCTTCGGGACACGACTTTCAACATAGCAGGCGTCTGTTTAGACCCCATCAACAACGGCATGGTAGTGTATGTTCCGCTTGGAAAACTTGAAAACCTAACCAACACCTTTAGTCCCAACATTGTAATTATTGAGTTAGATTCCTCGGCTGACCGCGTGGCAACTATAGCCCAGCTGCAGGCACAAATTAAGAGCTTAAATCCAGACTTGACTGTTGTTGACCTTAACGCGGCACTGGAGAAGGACATTGGCTTTCTTGGCTCCGCATGGTCTGTGGTGATGTTTCTGCCATTATTCTGTTTGGCATCCGCAGCTGTATGCCTGATAAGTTACCTCATGATCTCAATTGATGAGCAGCATCAGGAATTTGCCGTTCTGAGGGCTACGGGCGTGAAGCCTAGAACGGTCGTAAGCATCCTTGCCGTGCAAAGCCTAATTGTTCTGCTTTCAAGCTTAGCCGTAGGAATCTCGATAGGCACGATAATCACGCTTTTGATCCTGATGTCCAATCCAGTGGTTACCATGTTCACCATTTTGGAGATTGCAGGATGGTTGCTGGCGGCTTTAGCCGGAATGTTTTTGCTGAGTTTGTATCCTGCTGTGAAATTCGCCAAGAAACCGCTCTTGACCATAATGTCATAAGTGACTGAACTCTCTGGAGAAATACTTCAAAGACTCCGTATATGCATGCAGTTGGGTTAAGAAGTCTTGAAGCTGCAGCACAGATACAACGGGCACATGATCGTAGAATTTGAAGGAGCCTGGAATAAGCGACAGGATGACTGGGACAAATTTAGCTCTATCCCACTTGGTGCACTCGACATTAAGGGACATGTTTGGCAGGGATTCAGCAAACGCCTGCACTCGTTCCTCCTGCGCCGCAACCATCTTCTTTAACGTTGACGGATGCATTCCATGATGCCAATGCTTGCAGTCGATGCAGATGACTAAGGGCTTTCTGCAGCCGACCACATCTATTTCCCATCTTCGCTCGGCATGTTTGAAACGCACGTTCTTCGCTACAACGTAGCCGTCTCT
>CAYGVV010000047.1:0-10163 GCA_964353395.1 uncultured Candidatus Bathyarchaeia archaeon
GCTTATTGCCTTGGCGACGCTGAAATTGCGACAGTATGCGTAGGTTCAACTGCGGGCACGATGAAAACTGTTGTGGACGAGCTGAGGCAGGAAGGCGTGAAAGCGGGATTGCTAAGGCTCAGGGCTTTCAGGCCTTTTCCAATCGAAGAGGTTCGAAGTGCGCTGGAAAACGTGAAAGCCGTAGCTGTTATGGATAAGAGTATGAGTTTCGGCGGGAACGGCGGTGCAGTTTTCCATGAGGTTCGTAACGCGCTATACGATGCGAAATCTCGTCCTTTCGCGGTTGACTACATTTACGGCTTAGGCGGAAGAGACACTAGCCCGAAGGAGTTCCGACGAGTGTACGATGACCTACACCGAATAGTGCACACTGGACGCGTTGACAAGCTTGTGCATTATATGGGCTTAAGAGAATAATGGAGGCATGAAAAAAGTGACAACTCAAGAATGGAAATTCACCACAAGAGACATCGCTGAAAAACCAGACCAGTTCCTTTCAGGACACCGAGCATGCGCAGGCTGCGCATGTGCTACAGTGTTACGGATGGTATTGAAAGCTACAAGAGGACCCACAATAGTGACTGAGGCAACAGGCTGCATGGAAGTGGCTTCCTCGATTTATCCGTACACATCTTGGGCAGTTCCGTGGCTGCATACGGCTTTTGAGACGGCTGCGGCGAACGCTTCAGGCATTGAAGCGGCGTTGAAGATTATGAAGAAGAAAGGCAAAGTTAAGCAGGAGCACGTGGATGTCCTCGCGTTGGCTGGGGACGGTGGCACTTATGATATTGGTTTGCAGGCGCTTTCTGGCGCGGTTGAGCGTGGTCACGACTTCTTGTTTGTGCTATACGACAATGAGGGCTACATGAATACGGGTATCCAACGGAGCGGTGGCACACCGTTAGGCGCAGCAACCACAACTACGCCTGCTGGCTCGGTGATGCCTGGGAAACTGCAGCAAAAGAAGCCGATTTCGGACATTATGGTGGCTCATGACATGGAGTACGTGGCTTCTGCTTCGCCGTATTACTGGAAAGACCTGCTTGTCAAAGTGAGGAAGGGCTTGGAAGTTGAGGGCCCAGCGTTTCTGCACGTGTTTGCGCCTTGTCCGCGTGGATGGAGAAGCGAACCTGCAAAGTCGATAGAGTACACGAAACTGGCTGTGGAGTCGTGCGTGTTCCCGCTGTTTGAAGTGGTGAAGGGCAAATGGCAATTGTCCACGCCGAGCAAGTTGATTGAACTTGCGCCGCAGAAGAAGAAGCCAGTTACGGATTACATGAAGGGTCAGGGACGTTTCAGGCACTTGTTTACGCCGCAAAACAAGAAAGTGCTTGACGAGATTCAGCGGTGGACAGATGAACGCTGGCAACGCTTGCTCAAAAAATGCGAAGCGTCGAAGACTGCGTAGTACCGTAAAACTTTTTCCTTTTTTCCGTTTTTTGCAGCCAGATATGGTTTCTTGTGCTTAAAGCTTATATCCTGATTCATAGCAGATAATTTTTTAATCTGCAAGAGAGAGGAACGTGCTTTGTTTCCGTCTGTGCGTGATGTGGCGATTTCAGGGGAAAGGGTCAGGTCTGTTGTTAACGAGATGATTGGTCGGTTCAGGGAAACTGCTGTCATGAGAAGACTTGTTAAGCCAGTCGTTTTAGACAAGAATGACAACCGATATGCGGAAGAAGAGTTCTTTTCAATCGTTATCAATCAAGTTACAGATAAAATTTGGTTTGTGGATGGCGTCTTTAAAGGTTCATCGTATTCATTCCAGGGCATAGGCAAGGAATATGCTGAGGGAATTGGTGAAGCTGAGTCATCGTTCATACTGCAGAGTATTCTTGAGAAATGCAGTTCAAGCAAACTCATGTTTGAAGGCACTATTAAGCCCAGTGACATTCTTCGCGCGTTGGAGTTGCTTGATGAATCCAAAATACGCGCTGATGTTCTCCTGACGAATGGCAGAGAACACATTCAGCTTTTGCACCATCGTAATCTTTTGGCGCGTGGAAAACTGTGCATTCCAGCCGCGTTCTCCGGGTATGATTATGATGTCCCAGTTGAGGTTTCTAGAGGTTTGCCTGAAGGAACCTTGCTCGTTGCAAACGCTGAAGCACTAGGCGAACTCCTGATTAAGCAAAGTATCGCTGAAACTGCCAGCGTTTCGAACATTAACACATTCGAATACGAGAGCACACTGAGAGATTTGCCTGGACTGACGGCTGAGCAGCTTCCGGAGAAAGTCAGAGTTTCCATACTTGAAACTGTGAAATTGAACATAACTAACCCTCATGCAGTGGCAATACTACAGAGCAAGGATTAGAATCCTGAAATCTGGAAGAAGCAGGAGACTATCGCGTGAAAAAACGCTATACTCCTTTATAAATAGAGTGAACTAGTGCTTGACTGGGCAAGCTGTTCGACGCTGACAAGCACTAAGTTTCGCTCTTGAAGTAGTGCTCCAGCAGCCTCCGCATTCCCCTCCGCGTAATCTCCGATAACGTAGACGGGCTTATTCCCAGTTTCCCTGCAAGCTCAGCTGTATCAATCTTCCGCGGATAGTCAAAGAAGCCGCCCTTCAACGCCAACCAGAATATCCGCTCCTGCTTCTCTGTCAAAACATCCATTCTCGGTTCGAATCTGCCCATTTTGAGCACGTTCACCTTGAGACCCGCGTTTTCCATGGCTGACACTATTTTCTGGTAGGCTTCGAAGCTTGGCACCATGAAACTGTACATTATGGTGTAGTCCACAATGCTCTTGCCTGATACAAGGAACGCGTCACAGGACAAAATGGTGTTGCAGACGCCGCAGCCTTCGCTTTCCAGCCAAATAGACGACTTGCCCTCGCCCTTGGCTTTTGCTCCGATTGCTTTTAGCTCAGCAGGCGGGTTCTTGACTCTCTTAACTTCTTTTGGGTCAAGCTCCACTAAATGTTTAACCGATTTCGGGCTTGAACTTCGAATGTCAACAACCCTGAGGTGCCTGAGCCCGAGAGACGCGAACTTCTTGACTATTGCGCACTGCCTGTTCTCCACTTCCAGAACAACGTGGTAAGGTCGGCGCCAAAGGTCTTTCATTCTAATCAGGCTACACTGAAGTAGTTGTGCAGATTATATAAGACCATTTTGTCAGACACGGCACGAAACTAACTCTCCGCTTCCAGTAAGGCTAAATAGTGCCGAACACATTTTCGGTTTGATACTACTTAACCTAGAGGACGATTACACATGGAAGACTTCTCCGACCTCGTTCTCAAACTAGTAACTGCCAGCCGCAACCATGAACAATACCGCGACGTTGAATGCGTAAACATGATTGCCAGCGAAGGCCTAAAGTCTCCCGCTGTCAAGCAAATGCAAGCCTTCGCCTCAGACCTGGAAGGCAGATACGCAGAAGGCGAAAACGACCTTGAAGGTCACGTCAAAAAACGCTATTATCAAGGCCAAAAGTACATGAGCCAAATCGAAGACTACACCACCGATCTGATGAAAGGCTTGTTCAAGTGCGGCTGGGCAGACGTACGCATAGTTTCAGGCACACACGCAAACCTAGCCACCTTCAAAGGCTTATCCATGGCAACTAAGAACCACAAGATGGTTGTCACGCCCCTAAGCTGCGGCGCACACATCAGCCACGACTACACAGGCTTAGCCGGCAACGTCCTCGGCTTGGAAAACATAAATCACGTTTACAACATAAACGAGTTCAACATTGACCCGGACAGGTCAGCCGACGTGATTCGCGCGGCTAAACCGGGCATAGTCACTTTCGGCGGCAGCCTCTTCCTCTTTCCACACCCAATCAAGGAGCTGAAGCCCGTTGCGGAAGAAGTTGGCGCGTACGTGGCTTACGACGCGTCGCACGTTCTAGGCTTAGTCGCAGGCGGAGTCTTCCAAGACCCGTTTAAAGAAGGCGCGGACTTCATAACCTCTTCAACTCACAAGACTTTCCCAGGACCCCAAGGCGGCGTCATCCTCGGCAGCCCAACTGATCCAAGGATGGAGAAAGCCATTCAGAAGATACAGCTCGCCGTTTTCCCCCTCAGCGCTTCCAACACTCACCTGGGCAGGTTGCCCGCGTTAGGCATAGCCGCGTTGGAGATGAAACTTTTCGGCGCTGAACTTGCGAGGCAGACGGTGAAGAACGCGCAGACAGCAGGGCAGTACCTGTACGAGAACGGCGTCAAAGTCATATGTGCATCGAAAGGCTTCACCCAGTCGCATCAGATAGCCGTGGACATATGCAACTTCGGCGGCGGCAAAAAAATCGCTCAAGACCTCGAAGACGCCAATATAATCCTGAACAAGAACCTCTTGCCCTACGATGACCAGAGCAGCAAGGATGACCCGTCAGGCTTGCGCATAGGCTTCCAAGACGTAACCAGACGCGGCTTCCGCGAAGGCGACACCAAACACCTGTGCGATCTGATGCTTGACGTGATAAAGGGCAAACGCAAACCCAGCGAAGTTCAAGCAGACGTCATCGCCCTGAAGAAGGAGTTCAACCAGGTTAAGTACGGGTTCCAAAGCGTGGAAGAAGCGTTAAACTACATCAAAAAAACTTAAAGCGAAAACCCATTAATCAACCATGAGGAGCCAGTTGAAAGTGAAAGTACTGCTGAACGACGGTTTAGAAAAAGAAGGCTTACAAATATTTCAAGAAGCCGGAATAGAAACAGACACCAAAAAAAGAGAACCGAAAGCGCTTGTCGCAGAAATTGGCAATTTTGACGCGTTAGTCGTGAGAAGCGCCACAAAAGTCACCCGCGAAGTCATCGAAGCAGGCGCTAAAGGAAAACTGAAAATTGTAGGGCGTTCAGGCGTCGGCTACGATAACATAGACATGGACGCCGCATGCGAAAACGGTATCGTCGTGAAATCCGCGCCTTACGGAAGCACCAACGCCGTTGCAGAACTCACCATAGACTTGATCTTGAGCGTCTCACGGAAAGTTCCTCAAGCACATCAATCCCTGAAAAGCGGCGTTTGGGCGAAGGAGAAACTTAAAGGCACCGAAATCGCCTACAAAACCCTCGGCTTGCTGGGTTGCGGAAGAATCGGGCAACGAGTAGCACAACTTGCGCACCGCGGCTTCGACATGGAAGTTATAGGCTACGACATTAAACCCTGCGCTGAATCAGGCATAAAGTTCACGTCCAAAGACGAGGTTCTCGCGAAAGCGGATTACGTTAGCATTCACACAGGCGGCAAAGACGTCATAGTAGGCGAGAGAGAACTCGCACTTATGAAACCCACCGCTTACATCATCAACACTTCAAGAGGAGCCAACGTGGACGAAAACGCCCTATACAAAGCCTTGAAAGAGAAGAAGATAGCAGGCGCAGCACTGGACGTTTACGTGGAAGAACCCAAAGCAGAAAACGCCGAATTCACGAACAAACTCAGGGAACTCGAAAACGTGATCTTCTGCGCTCACTTGGGCGCGTCAACCGTGGAGGCACAAAGAGAAACCTCGATAGAAATCGCGCGGGTCATCTCGGGCTACTTGTTAGGCGGAGACTTCGCGAACGCCGTGAACGCGGGCGAAAGCATCGAACTGGAAGAGAAGCCAGTCTACACGCTGTTCATTCACCACCGCGATGTGCCTGGCGTGTTCGCGAACATTGACAAAGTGCTTGCGGACAACGACATAAACATACGCGCAAACTACTCCAGACAAATAAGCAAGACGGGCTACGCCATCTCAGTCTACGTAATCCACAAGAAGGTTCAGCCTAAAACCATTGAAGTTCTGAAAAAGATTGAAAATGTCTGCGACGTAAAAGTCTGATAGCGCTTTGCAAAAGAAACATTAGAGTTGTGGGAAAAAATTCCCTTTTGGCAAGGTTTGCAGATTATATTTAAGCAAGTCCTGCGCTTAGGAGTGAGCGATGAAACTCGGCGTTTTGTTTTCAGGCGGCAAGGATTCGACGCTTGCCTTGCACAAGGCTGCAGAAAAGGAAGAAGTCATATGCCTTATTTCTCTCCTCTCCAAGAACCCTGAAAGCTACATGTTTCACACACCAAACATCGACATCACCGCGCTTCAAGCAGAAGCCTTAGGTTTGCCTTTAATCGCGAAGACAACGGAGGGCAGAAAAGAAGAGGAACTTGCAGACTTGCATGAAGCAATCGCTGCCGCAATCAGAGAATTCCACATAGAGGGAGTTGTGACTGGCGCAGTGGAATCCGCCTACCAAGCCGAACGCGTCCAGCGCATATGCAATCGCCTCGGCATGTGGTGTTTTAACCCGCTGTGGAAACGAAACCAGAAAGCGCTGTTGGAAGAGCTTGTGGAGAAACGTTTCAGAGTAGTCATCTCAGGAGTTTTCGCTTACCCGTTGGACGAGAAGTGGCTTGGGAAAGAAATCGACAATAAGGTAATCGGGAAACTGGTTGCGCTCCAACAGGAGTATGGCATTAGCCCTTCGGGGGAAGGCGGCGAAATAGAAACCACAGTCTTAGACGCTCCATTGTTCAAGAAGAAAATCGAAATCCTCGATTACACTGTGGAAGCGAGGGGCAACTCTGGGGTTTTCAGGATCAAAAAGGCGCGGTTGACGGCAAAATGATTCTGATCGTGGACATGAACTGGAAAAAGGATTCGCTGGGATACTACGAGTTTGTGGCACCCATTACCTCAATCGCTGAAGACTTGGACCAATGTGTAGTGAAGCACTACCTTGAAGTAAACAGCGAGGGCACAAGCCAGTGCAGCAGCATTATTCTTTCAGGCACGGCACTAAAAGACAACGAAACTTTGAGCCAACCAGAAAAGTTCAACTGGATAAAAGACTTGGACAAGCCGATTCTGGGCATCTGCGCGGGAATGCAAACCATAGGCTTAGTCTTCGGTCTCCGCCTAGCGAAGTGCTTGGAAATAGGCATGACAGAGATAACCACGCTAAAGGAGAACCCACTCTTTTCCGCCAAGTTCAAAGCATATTCGCTTCACAATTATTCCGTGCAGTCTTCCTCGGAGTTTGAGGTTTTAGCTGAATCCGCTCGGTGCATGCAAGCCTTAAAACACAAGCAGAAACCCGTTTACGGCGTGCTTTTTCATCCTGAAGTGAGAAACGCAGAGATCATACAGCGGTTCATCCAGCTGAAACAGTGAAAAGGCTAGGCTCTCGCTTTAGGCTTTGGTGGCTTGAACCTCTAGTCGCACCATCTTCACATGTGCCGTGCCAGTTTCATCCAGAGGATAGGCGGCAATGTATCTTTCGACGATTTCGTTTATGAACGAGTCCCTAAGGTGAACGGGAACTCTTTCCGTGAAGGGCAACCACGTTGTCCTAATCCAGCCTGCCAAGCTCTCTCGTCCATGAAGTTGCATGTACTTCGGCAGCAGTTCAACTCGTTCTGGTTTAAATCCAGTTTCACGTAGCCATTTCGTGTATTCTTCTGGACCGTAGAATCCGTAGGGAAAACTGAAATTTCTGAAGTAAGGCTTGCATGTGTCTTCACTGACCATTTCTTCAAGGACAGCGATGATGTCTTGGGCGTTGCCTTTTCCAGCCATCTGAAACAGCAGTCTGCCATGACTGTCAAGGCTTTCTTTCACGCTTGAAAGCACGGTTTGGTGGTCGATAATCCAGTGCAGAGTCGCGTTTGAGAAAGCAACGTCGAACTGTTCGCGAAACGTTAATTCCCTTGCATCCATTCGGAGAAAGGATAGGTTAGGGTAGTGACAATGAGGGAAAGATTTGCGCGCCAGAGCTATCATGTCTTCGGAGCTGTCTACGCCCACTACGCTGCCATGTGGCAAGTATGATGCGAGCGTAGCCGTGACTTTTCCGTCTCCGCAGCCGATGTCGAGCAGTGCTTCGTTGCCTGAGAGGTTGAGTTTGGGGATGAGTTCTTTTGCCCATTCATACTGGTTGGAAGAGTGCTTCGCGTAGTCTTCGGCGTTCCACAAGTATTTTTCCTCAGTCTTCATCATTGCTGTTCATCCTCTTTTGAGCGATTACACCGTTTTGATTTAAGTCTTTAGGATGATTCGGAACAAAAGAGATGTTGATACCACTTCTGCAATGTCTGCCTGTTTTCGCTGCTTTTGCAGGAAAAGGTGGGGAGTGTGGGAGCAGTTTTTGGGTTATATGAACCTTAGAATTCCAGCGGAACTGTTGCTCGGAGCAGACTATAGCCCCCTTATATAAAGCAGCAAACAAGGAGTGAACTAAGCGTTGACTATTTCCTTTTTCTGAGGTACACCGCAACGACCGCGATTACTATGATTATTATTGCGGTTCCGGCTGAAGCATAGATGAGTTCCGCGGGCAAAGTTGCTGACTGAGGCGTTGAGGACTCCAAGGGCGAAGGCGACGCAGACTGATAAGTCGAATCAGGTGTTCCATACCCGATGGGCGTATACATCTCATTAACAGCACTAGCATCGAAATTGAAACCAAAAGAAGTAGTTTCGCCTCCGATTACATATAACTGGTCGTTTACGACAGCCACAGCGGCATTTATGCGTCCTGTCGGCATGGAAGCACAAGCACTCCAACTGTCAGTTTCTGGATCGTAACTTTGACTAGTAAAATTAGGCGAGTTCAAAGACCAATAGGGCATGTCTGCGCCGAAAACGTAAATGCGCTTAAGAGAATTCCCGCCTGTTGTAGCAGCGGCAGTCCCGTAATAGGCTCCTGAATGCTTGGGTGTTAGTGAGTTCCAAGTGTCAATAGAAGAATCATAAACTTCGTGAAAATCTACCCCTACAACAAAAATCTTGTTGTCAACAACAGTTGAAGAACAACTCCAGCTTCCTAATAAATAGGGTGTAGCAGGCATCAACGTTTTTATAGTCCAAGTGTCAGTTGCTGGATCATAACAATAAGTTACGTTTGAATTGCCTCCCACTGCGTAGATTTTGTCGTTTACGACCTCTGCATGCACCCCTTTTCCGGGAGTAGGCATTGAAGACCTATTTTCCCATGTATCCGTAATCGGGTCATAGACCTCGTTTGCTCCAGTAGAAGCTCCAGCCGAGCCATCGAGAACGTGACCACCTATGCAATAGATTTTGTTTTGATAAACAGCTATGCCAAAACTTGCTCTCGCAGTAGGCATGGAAGACACGAACTCCCAAGTATCCGTAGAAGGATCATACGCTTCATTTGTACCAACCAACCCGATACGGTCCCCAGTACCCAGCATGCCCGTGCGACCTCCGATTGCGTATATCTTTCCGTTCACCACTGTAACGCCCAAGCCAGCTCTTGCCTCATTCATTGATGCCTTCGACACCCAGGAATCCTCAGCAACCGCCAAAACAGGCTCAACAACAACACACAACGACATCAACAAAGCAAGAACAAGCAGAAAAGCAACGCCGCCTTTTTTCATGCTTGAATCCCCGTTGATACCTTCTTTGCTTAAACTTATATGACTTGCTGAAAAAGCCGCGGAGCGTTGAAAGCTATTAAAGGAGCGACATCATCTCTTCAGCAATTGCCAGGAGCCTTAAGGTTGAGCTACAAGAAGCGCATGCATCCAAAAGTCAGCAATGCCGAAATAGAAGTTTTCAAAGCCTTAAGCGCTGAGGGATTGACAGGCGGCATGGTAACGCAGAAAACGATTGTTTTGAAGTCAACCATACCTGATTTTTGCTGGCTCAACAAGCGCAAAGCCGTGTACCTAGACGGTGTGCAGGCGCATTCAAGCGATAAAACGCAGCATCGTGACGAGGAAATCGATGACTTGCTGTCGCTTCAAGGCTGGGAAGTGCTCAGAATCCCGTATGACCCGCCGTTGAGCGAGAAAGATCTGCGAGAAATTGTAGCGGCAATCAAGCAGTTTTTAGGTTCAGACGACGAGTGAAACCTAGCGCTCTCAGTTTCAGCGAAGAAATCCTGTAACGATGCGCCTAAGGTTGTTTTCGTTCTCGACTTTTTATCTTCTTTTCTGCCTCAAGGTTTGCTTGGGCTATACCAGAGTCTTTTGCCTTCAACAAAAGCGTCTTTACCATTATTTTTTATGTTCCGGAGATTTTTCTTGTGCGCATCTCCATGAACAGGAACAAGGAAATCCAGTTCTTTACAGCTCTCAAACTTTTCACACACCCAACAACCCTCCAAGCCTTTGTTTTGAGCGCATTTCCTGATTTTACAGAAGGGCGAACCGCCCCCGTTCCTGCAGCCTTTTCTGCAGCGGAATTTCACCATT
>CAYGVV010000048.1:0-10119 GCA_964353395.1 uncultured Candidatus Bathyarchaeia archaeon
ACATTTAAAGTTAATGAATGATTAAGCTTTTTGATGCTACTCAGAATCGAAACCCCATCAATGCCAAGGGTTTTAACCCGAGTTTTTTACGCGGTGAATGCTCTCCTTCACCAAGCTCAATTCCTTGGCATAATCCATAAACGCCAACCGCAATGTTTCACTTTCGCTGGTGCCCAGCCGCCGCGCTAACTCGTCAAGGATTTCCCGCTGCTCTTTGCTCAACACTACTCGAACCACACATTTCCGAGGCATACCTACACCACTTTCTGCAGCAATGACCCACAGGATGAGCCACTGGTTGACCCCCCTGCGACCAGCAGACGGTACAATTCGCCTTTTCTGTGTCGCAGTATATTAGGGTGGTATCAGTTATGTGAGGTTCATTAGAATGCCATGGGAAGACACGGAACAACTCATCCGAAGCGGGCACAGAAGCCCGGAAGAATTCCAGAAAGACACCCTGAAAACCATCGTTTTAAGCGAGAAAGAGGGAATCAAAGCCGTAATCGGCAAACCAAAAGGCAAAGAAGCCATGGAGATTCAGAGCTACCTTTTCGAGAAAGACAAAGGCTGGACCCTTGAAAAAGCCAAGGAATGGTTCCAGCAACACCACCACTCAACGGCGCGCGAAAGAGTCTACGCCATTTTGCCCTTTGAAATAAAAGAGAAAATCGCTGAAAAACCCCTGCGGATCGGAGGAGTGGCTTTAACCGCGGGCATGAGCCGAAACTTCAACCTCTACACGCCTGAAGAACTGCAGACCTTTGCAGGCAAACTTGTTGACGCGCCCATGTACATAGAGCATGTTTCTGTGCCTAACGCGGTGGGTAAAGTCACCAAAACCGAATGGGACGGACAAAACCTGTGGTACGAAGCAGAGGTCTACGACGAGGAAACGGCTGACAAAATCCGAAAAGGACTCATCCAGCACGTTAGCGTGGGCGCGGACTATGAAACAGTTGACTTTCTTAACGGGAAAGTCCCGCATGGGCTGCACAACGCCGAAATCAGCTTAGTCGCTGTGCCTGGAATGCCTGACACCAACATCCAAGTCATGGAGAAACTCCAGGTCAAAAACACGTTGGAACCCATAATCGCAGGCGAATACATCCTCGGCTTCCAACAGGACGCGGCAGCGTTCCTGCCTGAGCACTTCACCACAGTGTGGCTTGACAGAGAGAACGGCGTCCTAGCCCTAATGGGAAAACCGAAGCAACAGCCGGAAACCCAGCGAACTCAGGCTATTTTCTTTTCCAGGGAGAAAATGTGGGATCAGATCAAGATTCGAGATTGGCTTACACTTCACCCTGACTACATGACCCCAGTGTCGAACCAGAATCCAGTCAGCCCAAGTGCCGTGGAGAGTCTCTTGAAGAAACCAACGGAGCCGACAATACGGGTAAGCGAAGCCGTAAGCCTGATTGAGTCAATTTTGCCCCCGCCTCTTGTTCAACGGAGCTGGAGCCTAGGCCCGCAGAGGATGTGTCAGGAACTGCGCAGAGTCATCTTGAAACTCAAGAGCCGAGAAGGTCACGGTTTGATGACCGTAAGTAACTGAGGATGAACTCGGTGAAAACGAAAACGTTTGGAGAGAATGATGGAGAATGACGGATTTAACTGGAAAAAGCTGGATGGCTATAGGCGAAACAGACGACCCCAACGCTGTAATTGAGTCTTTTGAAGCCGCTGCAAATGTGACGAAGGGCGACCCAGTTTACTTGAGCGCTGACCACAAGGTTTCCCCAGCCGCAGCAGCCCAAGACTGCATAGGCGTAGCCGTCAAAGGCGCGGCTTTGGGCGAGCAGTGCCCAGTGCTGGTCAACGGAAGAGTCAAGGTCAAAGCGGGCGGCGCCATAACCCGCGGCAAAGCCGTTTACGGAGCTGACGCCTCAAAACGAGTGCTACAGTTGACGGATCAAGATGTGAACGAGGGCGGAAGCGGTTCTTACACGGTCTACTATAACCGCAAGCTCGGAACAGCCTTGGAGACCACATCCGCCGCGGACGATTTGCTGTTCATCCAAGTATGAGGCGATGCAACATGAGACCGAAACTTTTTGAATCCCTAATGCAACGAGACGGCGAGTTCAAAGAACACGTTGAAAACCTGCGGCACAAAGCAAGCGTGCACCCGTTCCTGAAGCGCTACTGCGAAGTCGGCGTAAGAGAAGGCTTGTTCAGCGATTCGGTGGCTGCATTGGGGCGGTTGCATGATACGCTTGTGCAAGCCGCTTACCCTGAGATGATTGGCAGAAGCATCATTACAGTGCGACCCACCACGGAGGCGATGGAGCGGTTTCCGCTGGACGAGAAGGCTGTGGCGTACCGCTACGCTGAAGGCGCGGCTACACGTTTAAGCGGCAAGAAGAACAGCACGGTAGACGTTTACACTAACGTGCTTTCTGAGGCTTCTGAGGAGTGGACTCGCGAGTTCCTTGAAGATGCTACGTGGAACGTTATGGACAGCATGGTGGAGAAAGTTGGCAGAGCCTTAGGCGAAGAAGAGACGAACACAGTAATGTCGCTCTATGGAGCTGTCGCTGACGCGGACTTGGCGGGCGGAGCACCCATAAACCAAGGCAACGCAGCCATGAACTGGAACGGGCTTGTTAAGCTGCACGACGCGGTTAGAAAGCAGAATTGGCGGCCAACGGTTCTGGCAGTAAACGAGACGCAACTACATCAGCTGTTAACGGATGACAAGTTCATCCATGCGCAGTACTTGCCTGCGGAGCAAACGGATTTGGAGCAGGGCACTGTCACGAGTGTTCTGGGCATGCGGTTTCAAGCCAGCACTTTGGTGCCTAACGGGACTGCGTACGCGGTGGACACGCGTGTGGCGTCGGTGATGCTGCTGCGAAGAGACATCACAGTGGAAGACTGGGAAGACATAAAGAACGGCAAGTACGGCGTCAGGGCAACCACCCGTTTCGGCGTAGGCATCCTTCGAAGCAATGCCATTGCGAAGATGACTAACATAGCCACCACGCTAAGTTAAGCAATGGAGAAAGCGGAAAATGGCACGGTATGAAGGCAAATGTCCCGAATGTGGAAAAACCCACCGCTCGGACAGGAATGGCGACATCACCATCTGCGCCTGCTGGCAACACTGCCCAGTATGCGGAGCGGAAATGACGCCTTACCAGCCTGACCTTGCCCTGAACACTTACGGCTTAGACAACAAGAGAGACCTTCCCGTGCTGATGGCGTGCACTCTTCATTTCCCCAATTTTTTTAGCACCAAAAAACCCGTAGAGGTTGTTTGCACATGAATCGATTAACTGAGAGAATGCATTTGGCAAAGACCGTTTTACGAGAGCTTAATAGGCAGCCTCTTTGCCACACGGAGCTTGAAAAGCGAACCGTCCGCAGAATTGGCACGCACGCCACTTTTGAGGGCATGTTCCGCTTCCTCGTTCAGTGCGGTTACGTGCAGAAGAGCGAGCAGAAACACCGCGCTGCCTATGTGATAACAGAGAAAGGTGTCAAGTTTCTGGAGGTCATCTGAAATGAGCAAAGTATTGAACAGGTTAACTGAAGCTTTCACGCTTAAGACGAGAAGCGGATACGCTTTTCCCCAACAAGCCACCGTGTACGAGACGCCCAGCGTTCCTCTTACGGAAGTGATGACGCTTTACGAACGAGACCCAACTTGTAAGGCAAGCGTTGACTTGTTGGCGGCATCAGCCGTCGGCTCAGGTTTCTACACTACCGTGGATAACAGTTACGAAAGGGCAGGCGAAGCAAAAAGGGCAATTGATGGTTTCAACGAAGCCGTGAATCTAGATGCTCTTCTGTGCGACATGGCGCGGGTGCTGATTGCCTGCGGGAACGATTTTTGGCTGAAGCTCACGCCTGAAAAACTCGTTGACGTACACAGGTTACCTGTTGATGCTGTTGAACGAATTGAGCAGAGCAACATAGGCGAAAAGGCAAGCGCGCTCAAAATCCCTTACAAGGTGGAAAGCTACAAGCTGAGGCAGACATATGGCGGCGAAAGGCTCAGCTCAGAAGCGGTGATTCACTGGCGAATAAACTGCCTTGACTTGACAGGCTACGGCACCGGCGTCCTGCAAGTTCTGCTGCACTCGCTGGTTTTTCAGTCGGACAAGCGGCCAGCGTTTGCGTGGATGAAAGCGAAAATAGAGCGCATAATGCCGAAGATTTTTGAGAAGTATGCTGGACCTGATGTGTTAGCGTTGCTTGAGCGGGCGGATGAGGGCACCATTCGGAATTTCGAGAAAGCCATCAAAAACCGCGGCGAAGAAGGCGCTTGGCTCTTCTACAACGGAAAAGGCACCATTCAGCCAGTGACGCTTGACCCGAGAGCGCGTTTCGAGTACTACGTGGATCACTTGATAAACCAGTTTTACCTCGGCTGCGAAACGCCCTTGCCGCGGCTGTTCAGCACGCCTGGCTTCACTGAAGCCTCAGCTAAGGCGGCTTTAGAGTTGCAGAACATGCTCATTAACCCAATCCAGAGGCACATCAAACGCCAAGTGGAAAGAGAACTCTTCGGCGTGGTGCTGGCGCAGGCTGGCTTTGACCCTGCGAGGACACAGGCGCGTTTGCACTGGGGTGTTCCGCAAAGTCGAGAAGTTAACCCAGCGGATTTGCTTAAGGCTGCAGAGTTGAAGTTCATTCGCGAGGAAGAGTTCCGTAAAAATGCAGTCAAGTTCGGTTGGGAATTATGGGATGCGAAAACTGAGACTTCAGTCGGCGAGAAAAGTAGGGTGAATAGGCATGACTGAAGTCGCCTACGGCAGATACGACGAGGCGTACAAGGCTATTCACAGTGCGTTAAATGGCATTATGGCTCCACCTCCGAGCAAGAGGGTTACTAAACTTGCGTTCACGTGGAATGCGGATGGCTCCGTGAACACGGTGAAGGTTTATGAAAACACTGAACTGCTTTTCACATTAACTTTCAGTTGGAGTTCAGGCGTTTTGCAGGACATAACAAGGAGTTAAATTTCGCGATGGTTGGCACTTGGACGTTTAACGCCTCCGCCAACGTTTTGACTGTTGTGGGTGGAACTTCAGGCATCATTGATGCGTGGAATGCTGACCAAGCAAATGGGTGGAACGTGGTGCATAAGCAGGGCAGCTGCCAGTTTCTGCTTGACTGCAAACTCAAAATTGGAGATTACAGCACCCCTACGTACTTTAGTGACGCAAACAAGCAGATAGCATTTTCAGCTTTGGCTACAAGCGCAACTCGGGATTTTCTCATCCAAGTTATCCCAAACGGTCACTTCAAACTTGGCACTCTGGTTGATGCAGTTAACAAGATAACCGCTAATGGATGCACGCTGATTTCAGAGCTTAATCCTGATTTGATGCCTTACTACATTTACGGGTACCCGTTTGGCGGGTCAAACTCAATAGAAATTTACTCGTCAACCTTCATTGGCGGCTACTACACCTTCATTTTTTGCTCGTCAACATTAAAAGTCTATAATTCCCAGTTTTACCCTGATGGATGCATATTTGCCTATTCAATAGCTGACGTTTACAATTTGTATTGCTATGGCGGCTTCATACCCTTTGCCGGTGCAACAACTGGAACGTTTGACACGGCTTTAGTTAACAGTCCATTCTGCGCTTTTTCTCATGACGGGTCAGGCACCTTGACTCTGAAAAACTTCAACATTAAAGGCGCAACTTACCTAATGCAGATAATCTATGATGGCGGCGACGCTTACCTAATCAACATCATTTCAAACGTTTGGACTTTCGCGTGGAACACAGCGTCGAACAAGAAAATCTATCGCCAGTACGAGTTTGACCTCGCAGTCACTGATAAGGATAATAATCCGCTTTCAAGCGCCTCTGTGGAGTTGAAGGACAAGGATGGCAACACCGTTTTCTCAGTAACTACGGATGCATACGGCGCTATTGTTACGCAGACTGTTTCTCGCGGGTTTTACCAGCAAAGCACTGGAAACACGTTGCAGGAGTATTCGCCTCACACTTTAACAGTCACGAAGGCGGGTTACCAGAAGTACGTTAAAAAATTCACCTTATCGGAGAAGACAAAATGGGCGATTAAACTCGCCCGAGCTCAGGCAATCTTGCTGGGCATGGGCAAGCCAGTTGTGAATTTGTGCGCGTCTGACCCTGAAAACAAATACATTTTACACTTATGAAAAAAGTGAGTTGGATGGTATAAAATTAGAATTCACAATAGCTAAGCAATCTTTTACAGTTCACATAGATAGGTTCTTTGCTGATGGGAGTTGCCGGTACAAATACAAATCTGAATTCTTCTTCGTCCTTAAATTCTTCCGATTTAGTAAAATAATCGTCTATGTAGATTTTCTTTATTTGAGGTGCCTTTGACTCATCATACGCTATTGTTCGGATTACTGCATTTTTGTTAGTGTTGGTGACGTTGATTATTTTCGTCTTAACATAACTAACTTTTCTTGCTACGGAAAAAATTAATGGATGTTGCTTTCTTATCTCATTGAAAATAATCTTCGTAAATTGTTCGATATTACGTATCTTGTAGTATGAGCTGTAACCCCATTTTTCCATTAATTCTCTATCAGCCTTGCAGGATGTGCTAAAAAGAAAAGCGTTTGGAACCTTCAAATCATCTTGGAAAAAACTATTTGGCGCTATCCGCAAGCTCGCTGAAGAAGAATAATCATTTGTCATTGCATTGACCTGTTCTCTAGAAAGCTCTACGGTTTCTTCCCCTGATTCAATCCGATAAGTCGTGCGACCCTCATGCGGATCTCGAATAGTATAATTTTCGATGCCCCGGTACAATTCCAAATTTCCTATGCAAAGAGTCCCTTTCTCTTTGAGTTGCTCCAAATGCTCCTTCTTAAGGTACTTATAGACGTACATTGTCCTGGTTCCGCTTCTTCTCGACCAATAGTTTCACCATCTAACCTAAATCTAAATATTTCGGGCGGCTTGTCTAAACGCGTTTAAGAAGGCTTAAATCTTAAACGCCACTCAATGAAAACATAGTTTCTATGCTGAAGAAACGCTTAACGCTCCTGTTCACAATCACGCTCGTATGCGCCTTCTTAGCCTCAGGCCTCAACTGCCCGAAGGTTTCAGCGTGGAGCAACGGGGGCTACAGCGCTGACCCAGCACATCCTGATTATGGCACACATGACTGGATCGCGCAACACGCCCTAGACTGGCTGCCATCTGAAGAGAAGCAGTTCTTCACAGATAACCTTGCAAGTTACCTTTACGGCACCGAGCTGCCAGACAACAATCAGGCGTCAGACGGCGTAGGCGACACGGGCAAGCATCACGTTTACTTCTACGCTAACGGCTCGTTGCAGGACGCTTCCGCGGCGGATAGAGCGAGAGACGAGTACGTGAACGCGGAGCACTTCTTCAGCGTCGGCAACCTGAGTGAAGCAGCTAAACATCTGGGCATGGTGGCGCATTACGTTGCGGACATGGCAGTTTTTGGGCATGTGATGGGCGCCGCCACAGCGTGGGGCACTGAGGCTCATCACAGCGACTACGAGACATATGTTCAGGATAAAACGCAGAGTTACACGAGCGAGTTTAGCAGTTTTCTTGTTTTTGATGGGAACTTGAGTTTGACTTCGGCGTATGACGCTGCAGTGGCGCTTGCGCGTGACTCCACCTTCGACGGAAACGGAGGCTTAACGTGTGTCTGGATGGACCAGCATTACAACTGGAGTGATGCAACGTTCAAGAACCGCTGTGGAGAGTCGCTGAATCTCGCCGTGAACGCTGTGGCGGATGTGCTGCACACTTTCTACGCTGAAACGGTGATTCCAGAGTTACCCTTTTGGACAGCCATACTGCTCATAACGACCCCTACATTGTTAATAGTTACAATTTTCAGAAGGAGAAAAACAGTTCAAAGAATCTAAAACCAGCGCAGGCAAAATCCAATCCTGTTCTTGTGGGAGAACAACCCTGTTCTTCAGGGAGAGCTAATAGCCACTTTAGCTTTATCTATTCAATAGGAATAATGTGTGAGAAAAACATTCATTGCACTATTTGTTATCCTTGCTTCAGCGACGCTGTTTTTGAGCACTACTAACTCTATAGGGAAAGCCGATACGTCAAACTTGAATTCTTGGACGCCTAAGTCGAGTATGCCCACCGAAAGAGTTAGCCTTGGAGCAGCCGTCGCAAATGGAGTTGTATACGCCGTAGGCGGCACTCATTACGAAATGATTAGCGGCAAATCCACTCAAGCACCTACAAACTCAAACGAAGCATACGACCCAGTCACAGACACTTGGACAGCCAAGGCGCCTATGCAAACGCCTCTCACCAGCTTTGGCATAGCAGTCTACCAAAACAAAATTTACTGCATCGGGGGAACTACAAACGAAGTCTACGACACAAGAAAAGACACATGGCAACTAATGTCTCCCATGCCTAACCTTAGAACCGCTCTTCAAGCAAACGTTGTCGACGGGAAAATCTACCTGATAGGCGGCGTAATAGCAATGACCAGTGGCCCAGAACAATTTTCAACCTTAAATGAAGTCTATGACCCTGCCACCGACACTTGGAATGCCAAGGCGCCTTTGCCGTTAGCCGTGGCCAACTACGCGTCAGCCGTAGTAAACGACCTTATCTATATAATATCTGGAAGATCCAAAAATGGTTCAACAACAAACATCATTGATGCAGTTCAAGTTTATGATCCCCAGTCAGACAGCTGGACTGCCAGTGCCTCAATCCCCATACCAGTGTCTACTGCTGCCGCCACCGCGATTGCAGCCTTAACTACTAAAACTGATGCAAATGATCAAGAATCAACGGAAGCCCTTTTCGTGATAGGAGGCTTAACAAAAACCGACCCCTTCCACGCAGCAAATCTCACCCAAATTTACTATCCCCAAAACAACACTTGGGCATCAGGGGCACCTCTTCTCTATCCACGGGGTGGATTAGCAGCAGTCTCCATAGACAGCTCGATATTTGCAATCGGAGGAGGCTCACACGTATTTTTCAATCCTCAATCAAACGCCAACCAACAATACGGTCCTAACATTACCCAAAACTCAAGCAACGCTGTGCCAACACCGACACAATCCTCAATGCCAACCCCAACGCCTGCGCCAACACAAACGCCTTCGTTACCCCCAAATCCATCGCCTTCGATTCCAGAGTTTCTAGTAGGCTTCCCGTTTGCAGTGCTTCTGCTGTGCGTTGTGGCAACGGCTGTTTACCTGAGACAGAAACACTATTGGAAAAAGCCATATTCATTAAGGGCTTAGCACTGCTGCTTTTCAGAAAACGTCTTTAAAAACAGCCTTTTTAATTAAACACGTCTCTATTCTGTCTTCTATTTGCTGAAATTGTTTAAATCAGGCTTATTCACCTTTTCCACATGTGAAGGTGAAGCGGTTTGGCAAACGTATCCCTCAGCGACGTGCGAGACACCATCAATGTCAGCGCCGCGGACGTCCCCGACGTTAAGCTTCAAAAAATGATTAAACGCGCCGAAGTCACGCTGGAACTGGAACTCGGCAGAGAAGTAGACAGCGACGACTGCACTGACGCAGAGAAGGAGTACATCACGCTGCTCGCCGCGGTTTACGCAGTTTGCTACGTGACAGGCGGCTCCGCCGTAGGCCTAAGCTTCAGCGTGGGAGACCAGAACGTGAACGTGCTGGACAAGGCGCCGCCGCTGACGGTTTTGCAGCAGGAGCTTGACCGCCTCTTAAACGCGTTAAAGCAGCCAGTTGTGAGGAGCGCATAAAGCCATGCCAGTGCCCGAAGCATACTACGAGTACGTCATGCAATACGCGCCCTACCTGTATGTGGTTCCAGAATCAGGACCAGACCCGACATGGGGCAAAGCAGCTTTTGCCGCTGGGTTCGCGGTGGATTTCCTGTTCGAAGCCTACTTCGACAAGCAGTTCGACGCCCGAAGCGCTGAGATAGAGGCGAAAATCGTGGAACTCGCCGATTGGATTCTGACGCAACAATGCACCGACGCTGGAAAGCTGGCGTACGGCGGATTCAAAAGCACCGAAAACAGCACAGAGTACTACGCGGTTGACGCCTGCCGCACGGTGCCAGCTTTGCTGAAAGCTTACGAACTCACAAACAATGCCGATTACTTAGCGAGTGCGGTGCTTGCGGGCAACA
>CAYGVV010000049.1:0-10098 GCA_964353395.1 uncultured Candidatus Bathyarchaeia archaeon
TTAGTTTTTATGGCAGAAGCAATAGCCTCGAGAAAATTAAGAGACAGAGCCAATGCATATTCAAGAAAAAATAGCTGACCATCAGAGTTTAGAGACGTTAGCTCGCTCAGTTTGCTAGGCATGGAAGAACCTCTCTGTATTCTCTGCAAAACTTGTCTTCATGCACAAAAAAATTCAGTTAGGGAGCTAATTGATGAGACGCACCTTCAATTCTCGCATGAAAACTTCAATTTTCTTATAGCTCAAGGCTAAAGCCAAGAATATGACTCCGAATAATGAAAAAACAATTGCCGCACCCAGAGAGGACAATATCAAATAAGAATAGATAGCTGTGACAATCATAACAACCGTAATCACCAGGCTAATGATTTTAGCGCAGAATTCAACGTTCGAGCGCCTCCTTTCAGTCAATTCTGTATTTCTATTTCTTTCTTGCACAGTTACTGCAATTTCCTTTGCTCGATTTTCAATTTTCTCCACCGCCTCTTTTTGAGCGGACTTAGACTTCATCCATTTTGCCTTACCGAGTTCGTTCAAATGCTTATTCATGAATTCATCATTCGTAATTGCAGCTACTTCTTCAACTGAATATCCACTGAGGCCAACATTTGCTGCAATAGCAACTAGTTGTTGGGTATGTATTCTTGATAGCAAAGCCCTAAAGTTTGTCTTCATCAAATGAGCAAAAGCTTCATGAGTCGTATCCTTAAAGACAGCCCCACCCAGAAATGGTGAAATAATATCCACCCATGCCCAGCACTCAATACTTGAAGGTAATTCTCTGTCAGTTCCTAATAGACTATTGATTTCCTTGTCGTTTATTTGCTCCTCAAGCGCATCAATGCGCTTATGATTTGCTTCCAAATGTGCTTTGACTCGTGCTTCCCACGCTTCTTCAAGCTTCGCAAGAATATCATCAACATATTGTTTGTAACCATCTGAAGATGTAGGTTTTTGATGTGCGAGTCTCCTATGACCGGCAAGACCTTTCCTGCTTTCTGTCTTGAACCCACCAACATCGCAGACGAATTCCTGCTTGCCCTCTTCAATAGATTCTGACATTTTTTCACTACTTTTTCATCAATATGATTAAAGCATATAAGAAGGAAGGAATGTATCAACTTTTGCAGACAGTATAGTTGTCGTTAAGACAATGGAAAAAGAATGGAAAAATGTCTCAAAGACAAAAAGCAAGTGTCTCAGAAATCGTGGAAAGGTACAAAAACAAGTACCGTCAAACTGAAAGAAAAGCGCTGAGAAACATGATTCTTAAAGAAAAGCGAGACATCAACCCGAGAACGCTGGACAGACATCTAAAGAAAGCCTTTGAAAGTAAGCCATTCGAGCCAGTATCCCCTATCATCGAGAGAAAAGAGAAACCCGAGTTTCTTCTCCTGCGGTTTCATGAGCAAGTCAACAAACCCATTGAAAGCGAGTGGAGCATAAGAATCTTGGATAACAACAAACATATTGAGCGATGCTCAGTGACATTCAATGGCACTAAGCTTCCGTGGTGGGACAACCCTAACGAACTATGCTATGAAAGACTGATTTATGCACGAGGCGGAGGCAACCTAAGAATCCCAAAAGGTATTGAGAAAGACGACGCAGAAGTGATAGTTAGGGATGGCAGGACGATCATTAAAAAAAAGAAATTCAAAGACCTGACTTTAGTGCCCATGTAGGGCAAGGTCCACAAAAGCTATTCTTCCTCAAATTGCCTTCGGCAAACTAGATATAGTTCTTCAGAATCACACCTGTGTCCTCTATTGTGTGAACAGGTGTAGTTGTCGCAATGCCTAAATCCTATGTTATCTCCATTTGGTATCAATGGAGGCAATTTCGGGATTCCTGGTATACCTCTCATCGTTTCGCCTTAGATTATATCATGCTATGAACTTAAAAAAGTTTTTTTACTCCAACTTCATACTTCTTCAAACATAACGAGCTGAAACTCACCACAGACAAATTCTTCACCCAAAACCTCCAGTTCATAACTTCCACTTCTTAAGCTTCTCATTAGCCCAACCAACAGAAAAAAGGGGAGATTTTGCGCGGGAGATTTCGCCATATTTGTGCAATTTGTTTTCTTTCTTTTTCTGGAAGTTTATCTAAGAATTCCTCGCTGTATTTGCCCTTTAACGTATCAGCATCACTTTTCCAATATCGGTACTTAACTCAATATTCTTGCTTGTTTCTATCAGCTAACTCATGCTTGCGTGAGTCATCCTCTTAATAGAGACACAAAAGTGTATCGCATTGGCGCGAGCATGTTCATGCCCCTCTTCTTTTTCGTCATATTCTGTGTGTACTAAGCACCAAAAGACTAATGACTTCTTCTCCTAGCTACTATTATGATTAAACCAGCAAAGACCGCTACTGACAACAACAAATACGGCGTTGCGTTCATTATCTGTTGACCAACCAAATTTGATATATTTGCCGGACTAATCTCACCACCTGCCGGAAATACAGTCTTTATTCTAAACGCATAAAGAGTATGCGGTACTCCCTCGGCACCAGCCACAGCAACAGTTGCGCCATCCTCGGAAATTGATATTTTGTCACTAATTCCACTCAGCTCAAAGGGCGCCCCCACCAGGTTCCCAGCAGAATCATAAAAGTATAGCCAATTCTCATCCAGACCCACCGTGATTGCAGCAATCAATGAACCGTCCCCACTTATTGCCGCATCACTTACAATTTCACTTTCAAGTCGAATCCAATCAGGTGTCCCATCAATTCGTTGTCTGCCATTGTCCCAAAAATACAAAGTGCTAGGATTTTGAGGGGGAAGCGCTCTAAGAAGAAACCAACCCGAGAAGGCTACAATCCGCTCACCATCAGAGCTTGCATCGACCCCCATCAATGGCACATCGTATTCCCAATCTGCCGGGGGGTTCCCCGAAAGACTTTTCGCATTTTTCCAATAGTACAGACAGTTATCTGCACCATCAATTGGACTTGTAACCGCAGCGACCGCAAAACCATCATCGGACACGGCCACTTCCCAAACTGGACTAAGGACATCCTTTGACCATAGAGGCGCTGTCGGATATGGCAAACTAAACGCGTCTTTGCAGAATGCCACAAATCCTCCAATTACGGGCGTGCTACCGCCAAAGGCTACATATCTTCCGTCAGAAGATAAGTCCACTGATTCTGCAAATCCACCGGATAAAAAGTTCCATGTGCTTGCCTCTGATGAGCCTGATCTTGTTCTACAATTTATGAAGTAGTAGAGGGAATTTCCTGATCCTACTAGTGCAATATAATCGCCATTATCAGACATATCAAAAGTCCCCCTGAATACCGGGTCTCCGATACCTACGCTTTGCCAAGTGAAACTCGGCTGTAAGCCAGCCCTGCTTCGTGAGTTAGCGAAATAGTGGAGGTTCCCATCATTGTAAGTAAAATTCCATGTGCCTATGGCCACGTATCCACCTTCACCAGAAATAGCCACAGATATAACTGGGCAATTTGCTTGTGTCAACCACCACCAAATCGGAACGCTATTACTAGAGCTAAAAAAGTATAAACCTGTATCATTAACAGCGGCTATGTAGTTGCCATCCCTTGATACAGCAACATCGTTCACTTCCATAGGATTTGTCCACAAAAGGCTAGGCGACTGCACTTGAGCTTGGCAGGCTAAAGGATAAAATGCACTAATAATCAGGGCCGAAATCAACAAATATGTAAAGATAGTTTTCTTCATAGCCGCTTATTTCCCAATAAGAAGTATTTAAGAATTTAGTGCTGAAGTTTTGCGTTTTTTGATTTAAAGATTATTTGAAGCTTATTAGCTGTTTGCGGTGATAGTATTGTCATTTTCAGCCGAAGGGACCTGAAAAATGCTCATTTCTTCAGCCGTAGATACTGTTGAAGAGCTTCTGGAGCAGTACAAACCCTACCTCAGCCCGAAACCCTCCAAACAAGAAAAAAAGAAGAAAAATAGGGGAAGAGATGCGCGGGAGATATCACCATTCTCGGCAAAAGTGTTTTAATAAGAGAGTTTTCACCTAATACGCACTCGCTTAAAGAGGCAAAAAGCCAAGATGCTGATAACAGAGGTCATTCTGGAAAATTTCATGAGCTACGAGTACGCTAGAGTAGCCTTCCGACCAGGCGTAAACCTAATCGTTGGACCCAACGGCGCAGGCAAAAGCTCACTTCTCCTTGCCATTTCCGTGGCGTTGGGGCAGTCGTACACGGAGCGCTCCAAGAAACTCAGCAACCTCATACGCTGGGGAAAAGACCAAGCCCGCGTAACAATAATATTAGACAACAGCAAACGAGGCGGCAAACGACCTGCCCCAAAATACAGCAAGGACCAGATTTTCCTCACGCGCTACCTGCGGAGGGATGGGCAATACTGGTTTGAACTGGAGAACCGAGCTGCCAACAAACAGGATGTAGAACGTTTACTGGGCAGGTTCGGCGTTGACCCTGATAACATGCTCATCATTATGCACCAGAACATGGTGGAACAGTTCACCGTGCTCAGCAACATAGAGAAACTGCGCATGGTTGAAGCCGCTGTGGGTCTGGAACCGTTCCGCGAGAACGTGCTGCAAGCCCAGCAGAAACTAACGCGCATTCTCAGCCAAGAAGAATCAGTGGGGAAGCTTTTGGAGTCGGCGGAGCAGACGCTGAATTACTGGCGAGAGCAATACGAGAAATATCAAGAGAAAAAGCAGCTGCAGACTAAGAGGCGGTTTCTGGAACGAGAATTCGCCTGGGCAGAAGTCGAACGCCGAGAAAGCGCAGTAAGAGAGTTTGAAGCCGACAGGCATAAAGTGCAGGAAACGCTGAACCGCATAGAAAACGAAGCAAAAACCGCAACTGAACACATCCAAACCGAACAGAACCAGCAGCAAAAACTGAAACAAGAAAACAAAACAGCCTTCAGTGAACGCCTAAGTCTTGAGCATGAAATCGCCCAAGACGAATCCACCATAACGCTCTGCGAGCAACTGTCCAAAGAAGCTACAATCTTAGAACAGGCTATTCAAAACGCCCAAAGTGCGAGCCAGCTTAAGCTGCTTAGAATCGAAAACCTGAAAGAACTAATGGAGAATTCTCACCAGCAACTCTTGAAAACCAAAGAGAAAGTGAATGAGAACCAAGCCAAAATGCAAGGCTTGGAAGAGGCATTAGAGAAGACCACTAACAACGTCGTGGACAACCGAATCCAGATAGCCCTGCTGGAGTACCGCAGGGAAAACGCCACAGCAGACCTGGACAAAATAGAATCCTCTATCAAAACTGCGAAAGCCAGCTTAGACGCTACGGTTAGCAAAGCAGCGGAGTCAGGTGCCAGAATCGCCGTGGTTAAAAGCCCTGTGGATATCCTTAATGAAATCCGCGAAACTGATGGACACTTGGCTGCGCTTGCGGGCGTTTCGGAAGACATTGAGCGCATGTACGAGTCTTACAGTAAGCTTTTCCTTGAATTGAAGGAGAAAGCGCAGGTTGTGGCTGAAAACCGTCAGAAAGCCTTGGAGGAAGTTTCTACGCGCATGCAATCGTGGCGGAACGTGATGCAGAGCCTGCTTGACCGGGTGAACTTGGAGTACCAGAAGATTATGGGTCAAACCCTAGCAGCAGGCGAAGTGCGATTAGCCAACGGGCAAGACGTCGAGACGGCTGGGTTGGATATTCTTGTGGGCTTTAAGGGTGGTAAACCTGTGCCGTTGGATGCTTACACGCAGAGCGGTGGAGAAAGAACCACGGCGACGATGAGCTTCCTGTTGGCGTTGCAGCAGCATGTGCGTTCGCCGTTCAGGGCTGTGGACGAGTTTGATATTCACATGGATCCGCGGAACCGTGAGATGATCGCGAAAATACTGATATCCACCATAAAAGACGCGAATGCGCAGTACATTGTGATTACGCCGAGTCAGGTTACTTTTGCGCAGGAGAACGCCAACATCGTGACCGTGCAGAACGTTGAGGGCAAATCAGTGGTCAAAGAGGTCGTGTAGTGCAAGCGCATAAGCAGAGAGAGCAGAAGTTCGGCAGAGACAAACTTCAACGAATCATTGAGATGATGAAGGCGATTGAAGGGCACACGGTTGACCCGTTTCTTTTGAATGTTGACGAGATAATCCGCATAGTCCAAGAGTATTTTCCTCAATGGGATCAGCCTGAGGATTTGAACTTGGACGCTGAGGCAATTCACCACTTGGCATCAGTGATTAAGCTGCAGAGTGAATGGGTGAAGCAGCGCAGCACATCGCTTTACACGGATCCGTTTCTGCTGGAAGAGAAAATCATGCAGAAAACCAAGGTGGAAATGACTGAGGCGTTCCTTAAAGCGTGGCATCCCATGGTTGAGATGGAGCAGATCACTCTGCGCAGCCTTGCTGAAGCATTGCGGTATTGGGATGCGTTGGTGCCGCTTAAGGATAGGTGGCCTGAACTTCTTGTGCCGGAGTTTGCGTCGGGAACAGCCAGCAGGGAAGAGCTTATAGATCAGAGTATACTGCGAGACGAAGCGTTTTCAGATGAACTTGAACGTTACTGGCAGCAGCTTAAAGACAAGGTGCGGGAGAAAGGTGTGGATGGAAAAGTGTTCTACTGGGATTTCGTGGGCGCAGACACTTATGAGGAGACGGTGCAGCGGGCTTACATAGCAAGCTTCTTGATCACGTATGGTTACGCGACGTTGGAGATTATCCCGCTGAAAGAGGAAATCTTCATCAAGCCGTTGGAGGAGCCTTCGGCGAAGATGAGTAGTCAGGCAGTTTCCATACCGATAACGCTTTCGTATGAAAGTTGGCAGAAGTGGAAGCGAGGCGAAAAAGAATGAGCATCGGCAAGAGAAAAGGCGCTTACGCAGCGAAGATGAAGCGTGCGACGCACATGCTGTTTTACCGAAGGCACCAGAAACCAGGCGTGAAAGGCTGGGAACTGCATAAGGCTTTGGGTTCGGATTACCCGAAAGTGCTGGATATGCTGGATGACTTCTTGAAGAACCTGGATTTGCAGGTTAAAACCGTTTTTGAAGAGGAGAAAACTCCTGAGAAGCCCACGTTGGAGGAGCTGGATAAAGCGCGATTCTGCGTTACTTTGCGGGGTGACTTGCAGCCGAAGGAAGCCAAGATGATTGGTTGGCGCATAGATGACCTTGCAGGATTAGCAATAACCATTTCGTACATTATCAGCAAGAAGGGACAAGCAGCACGCAGAGACGTTGAGGAGCTGTTAGGGGAGAAGATTCCAGGGTGGAAAGTGGGCTTAAACATCGACAGATACATCCGCTACGGCTATTTGCAGCAAGACGATAATGAGCAGTTGTACTTGGACTGGAGAACCAGAGCGGAAGTGGACCAGAAAGCACTCATAGACATGCTGCTGAAAACTGAAGAACAGAAAACATTGGATACATCTGAAAGTTCGGAAGAAGAAACTGAAGAGAAAGAAGAAGGCGCTGAAGAAGAAAAAGAAAGCGAGTAAGCAAGTTGTCCTGAACTAGTGCTCGGAAAAGACTATAGCCCCCTTATATATAGATTGAAGCTCAGAGTGAACGGCGTGTTCTGCCAATTAATGTGCTGTAAAGTCAAGAACTAACGTTGACTTTTCTGGGCGCAAGAGGCTTCAATGTCAATTTGCGGAAACCTCTACAATCTGAAAGCCGACAAGTTCAATGCCTTCTTTCGATTCGTATCCTTCAGCTTCCAAATATGCCTCGATAGCCTCTTTTACGCGTGCCATGAGTTTGTCTAAGGTTTTGGCTTGGGTATGGCAGCCAGGGAGTTCTGGAACAGATGCAACATAGTATCCTTCTTCGTCTTTTTCAACAACTACCGCGAACTTCATTCTGTATCCTCTATCAAGACCATCATACAAACGCTAATAAAACCTTGCTCTCTATCAGAGGCGCTATCTTTGTGCTTTCCAAGCCGAGATTTGAGTAAGACAGCTTAAGAAATTGCCGCTGGCTAGCTTAGCGAAGCTTAGACGCCTAGCAACCACGCAAAAAATAGCTAAGTGATGCTTACGTTTTGGATGTCGAAGTACCGTTTGGCTAAAAAGCGCAGGCGCTCGGCGTTCTTGCCGTTCTTGCCGATGGCGACGCCTTTATCTTTCGGGTTGATGGTTACGACTGCCATTTTTTTGCCGTCTGTCTTCTCTGTGACGCGTACTTCTCTGACTGCTGCGGGTTTCAGGGCGTTCTTGATGAACTGCACGGGATCCTCGCTGTACTCGATTATTTCGTGTTTCTTGCCCGTCATCCTTTCGAGGGTGTGGATGTTTCTTCCGCCCTTGCCTATGGCAACGCCCACTTGTCCTTGGTTGACGATGAATATTGCGCGTCCCTGTTCTTCGTCAATGATGCAGTCTTTCACGCTGGCGCCGCTTATGCTTTCAAACAAAGCGATATACCGCATTTCGTCGCACGTGATTTTTATGCCGGTGGTCATTCAGTTCCTCCAACAGAAGCTTCATTCTCGAAATATTGCATTTCTACGGCTTTCAGAATCTCTGAGTCCCCTGGTTCCCTGATGCTCAGCGCCGAGATAATGAACATTTTTCCGCAGATGTTCGCCAGATCCATTGAAGCACCCTTATAGGTCAATACGGGAACTTTTGAGAGTTTACCATAGTATTCTATTTGAGCTTTTATGTCTTTTGGACAGTTAGCGGCCAAAATAATCATTCTAGCCTTGCCAGTTTTGGCGTTCAGCTCTGCCGCGTTGGCTCCGAAAGAAACCTTACCAGTTTTCACGGCTGATGCTATCGCTTTATCTATGTCTATCATGTTTCTGTTTTTCCTCCTGTTTTCTCTTGCTTTTCAATCGTTGACATGTATAACTCCACTAATCCTGTGCCAATCGGAATTGATTGACCGACGATTACGTTTTCGGTCACGCCTGCCAGCGGATCGCTTTCGCCTTTCACTGCTGCTTCCACGATGTTCGGCACTGTGATTTCGAATGCTGCCCTCGCCAACACGCTTGCTTTCTTGCCGCTGATGCCGTGTCTGCCTATCTGCTGCACCTCGCCTGTTGAAGCCATCATGTCCGCGACGAGCATCACGTGGCGCACATCTACGTCTAAGCCTTGCTCCTCCAGCACGCCTTTTGCCTCATGGATTAGCGCGTTTCTTGCTGCTTCGATGCCGAGTGTTTTGGCTATTTCGTGCACGTTGTTGGTTGTTGTCCGCGAAGTGTCCACGCCTGGGATTTCCAAGACCTTAGACAGGTTTGAACCGTCTGTGCGTATTACCCATTCTCCGCTTTCTTCCGTGACTAGAACTCGTTTGATGTCTGGGACACCTTTAACGTGGAACCCTGAAACCTTGTCCAGCAATCGTTTCATGGTTTCAACCTTCTTGGGCTTTATCTGCAACGTGTTGCCCTTTGCCTTCGTGGTGGCATTCTGCAGTTGCACGCGCTCTTCAAGTTCCTCCATGGTTATGGAGCGGTCTTCCATCATGGTCTTGTTTAATTCCACCACGATTTCCTCGCGTATGGGGTCCTCGTAGATTTCTGAGGCGAGATCCTCAAGGGAAGTGTAAATTATGTTGCGCGCTATGTTCACGGCGCCGTCCTTGCTCTTCTTGTGCTCGCCAGTCAAGTAGATCGCCATAATAGGAGTGGAGGGGATTCTTCTCGCGTCCACTATCTCGATTAAGCGTGGCAAGCCTAAAGTAACGTTTTGCTCTTTAACTCCTGCATAGTGGAAAGTCCTAAGCGTCATCTGCGTGCCAGGTTCACCTATCGACTGCGCTGCTACAATGCCCACTGCTTCACCTGGCTCCATCAAGGCACGCGTGTACCGACTAGCCGTTTCAGAGATGGCTAAGTCAACGCCTTTCTTGGTGAGTTTGCCCTTGGCTAAGTGCTGTTTAAGCTGGTCGGAAAGTATGGGCGTAAGCTGCTCTTCAACGCTTTTCAAGTGCTTTTTAACGTAATCAGCTGATGCTGGTTCGCCTTTTTCTTCGCCTATGGTTATTTGGTCAATGAGTCGGCTGACGTTCACTGCTTTCCCGTGGTCGCTCTTGGCAGGGTCAACGCCGTCTTCGCCGTACATGAACTGGATGATGTCTCCTGCCGAATCGCGTACGGTGCTGTCGTATTCTAAGCGAAT
>CAYGVV010000050.1:0-10042 GCA_964353395.1 uncultured Candidatus Bathyarchaeia archaeon
CAGCGTTTACCGCCATATCCAAGCCGAAGACACTGTACGTGCATGGCTTTCCCCTTCTGGACTCCGAAGTGTCTTCTATGTCATCAATCACAAGCGTGCCGTTGTGGACAACCTCGGGAATAATGGCGAAGTCCAAAAAGTCTGCCGACTTCTTGCCCAACGCTTCGCAAATGAGCAAAAAAAGCGCGGGGCGCCAGCGTTTTCCGCCTCGGTCCAGCATGTCCCAGATTGGCTCGGCAATGGCCTTATTCAGGGTCTCCATGTTGTAGCTGTACTTTGGCGGGTCAACCTTGAACAAAACAGCGTTCTTCGTGAATTTTCTGGGGATGTACTTCTCAATTGCCTTGTCTATCAGGGGCGCTTTCTCTTCCAGAAATCTTTCAATATCCACTGGTTCACAGTGCTCCTCTTCTGGCGTAACCTTCAACGTTGAAGCCTCTTGCTTTCAGCCATTCGGCTGTTTTGCCAGTTATCACAACAGGAATTTTCTTCAATTGCTCGACTTTTTCGGCTCCCACAAGAAACATCACATTTCTCAATTCCTCAATCAAAAGCGCAAGCATACTTTCCGTTTCCTTCACGCCTTTAACCGCGGCTTGAAGCGCTGGCTGAGACACACTTGCCAAACTGGCGTTAAGCGCTAACGCCTTGGCAATGTCAGAGCCGTCTCGCACTCCGCCAGAGGCAATTACAGGAATTTTGACCGTTTGAGTAATCTCTGCAAGGCTTGCGGCTGTTGGAATGCCCCAATCCCAAAAGACCTCGCCCAGAAACCGCTGAACATTGTTTTCGTCTCCTTCTGCACGGTAATACTCAACCGCTGCAAAGCTTGTCCCGCCTAACCCGCCGATGTCAATTCCTTTCACACCTATGGCTGCAAGCTTCTTCGCCTCTTCCGCAGCGATGCCTGAACCAGTTTCTTTCACGATAACTGGCACATCAAGTTCCCCAGCGATTTCGCCTATCTTCGTGAGAATACCTTCAAAGTTGGTTTGTCCTTCAGGCTGCACCGCTTCCTGCAAGACGTTTAAGTGAATCGCCACCGCGTCAGCGTCAATCATCTCCACGGCTTTCTTAACTTCTTTCAGGCCGTAACCGTGGACGAGTTGCACTCCGCCGATGTTGGCGATTAAGAAGGCTGTGGGCGCCTTTTTCCTCGCTACTGCAAAGGTTTTCGCGAGTTTCGCGTCTTCTAACGCGGCTCTTTGGCTTCCAACACCCATGCCCAACTGCAATTTCTCAACGGCTTCTGCGATGGTGGCGTTGATTTTTTCGGCTTCGGAGGTTCCGCCTGTTATGGCGCCCACAATGAGCGGAGCATTGAACTTGTGACCGAAAACGCAAGTTGACAAATCAATTTTCTGTTTGTTGATTTCTGGGAGCGCTTTGTGGACGAAGTGAACTTCTTCAAAGCCTGTCGTGGCTTTTCTGGCTTGCGCCTTCTCTTTTAAGCAGATTCGGATGTGGTCAGCTTTGCGCTTGCGCGTTTCTTCAGCCACTTCTACTCCTTCTCTATAATTGTCCCTAAGACACTCTGGTCTGTTAACGCTCTGTAAATTGACAGCGCCTTCGTGGCGCCCGTGACAGTTACGGGTATCCCCTGCTCTATGGCTGGAATAAGCTCGGCTATTTTGCCTGCCATGCCGCCTGTAACGTCAGTTCCCGCAGATTTTCCAAGTTTGCCTTGGATTTTCTTCAGCTCTTCCAACGTGAGATGATTATAGGGTTTCGCGTTCGCGTTCACCTTTGGGTCTGCGTCGTACAAGCCGTCGGTGTCGACGCCTATGACGATTTTTTCCGCCTTGAATTTGATAGCTAAGTAAGCCACAAGCTGGTCACCCGAGAGCACCGTGAAACCAAGGTTCTCATCTAAAACTACGTCCCCGTAAAGGACTGGCGTGAAACCCATCTTCATCATTTTCTCCAGCATCATGCAGTCAGAGGATTTTATCCTGCCATTCTCGGTTACGATGCTGCAGGAAGGCGCTACACTTACGGCGGGGACTTCATGCCAAATGAGGGCGTCCATGACTAAACCGTTAAGCACGGTCATCACATGGTGGGTTTCTGCAAAACCAAGTTTCTGAGCGGGCTCCTTGTAGCCGTCTTTCAAGCCCCACTTCAGTGCGGTGGGGTGACCGAAGCTTCCGCCGCCGTGCACTATTATCAGGTTATCCAAGTTTGCCCGCTTGATTTCTTCTGCTAAGCGGTTTATAACTTCGGTTTTGGCGGCAAGTTCTCCGTCTTTATCGGTGATGGCGGAGCCGCCGATTTTCAGGATTATAGGTTTAGCCTCGCTCAACTCTTGTGCACCTTCCACTTGATTAACGGGTACTTATTGATTAATTTTACACTAACGTGACCGTGTCGTTCTCTATCCGAACCCTGTCTCCCGTCTTGATCTTGGAGATGTCAATCTTGTCGACGCAGGGAATTTCCGAAATGATGGCGCCCACGGCAACCACTGTTTCACAATCCTTGTTAATCATCCCCGCGGGAGCGGCGCCGTTCTTCTTCATCCTGTACAGCGTGTAAGAGCCAACTGTTGACCCCTTCCCGTTCGGGAACACAAGTATTTTGCCTTTAACGCTTTTCCCCTGCAGCTCATGCCCCTTCTCAATCACCACGCCCGTGTTCGGGTCTACGCCGCCATAGAACGAGATGGACTGCGAAGTCGTTAATACTTCGCCTTCGCCTTTTCCCCGCGAAATGATTCTTCCTTTCAACTCCATTTCCCAGTCACCGCCGCCTCAACGCATTCCTCTAAACTTCCCATCTTGGTTTTCATGCCGTTCTGCCGTGAATAGAAGCATCCTTTCGCTGAGTTTGTCGCCAAGGCTTTGAATCTTCCCTTCAGCGGAGCCACAGCCATGCACGTGTCGCACGCGAATTTTCCCCCAGCACACTCGATTGTTTCGGTGTAGCCTCGCTTGTCCGCGAGTTGCTTCGCTGTCCGCGACGTGGCGACCCAGAACTCCGTGTTCTCAGAGATTTTCTTGTCTTTGACCAGTTCGGCTATCTCCGCGATTTCCTTGATGGAGCAGTGGGGGCATCCGACGCAGACGAAGTCAATGTCGCTTACGTCGTCGTTGATGTTGGCGTATGCGTCTTTGATGTCGGTTTGTTCGATTGTGACTTTGTCTTTTGGAGGTTGATGATTTTCTGCTCCGGGCGTTATGTCTTTCATGTAAAACAGCGGTTTCGAACCGTAAGTCACCACTGAAGCGCAGAAAGACTTCAACTCGTCCAGCTCCGCGTCCTTTATGCCCGTGATATAGGGGATTTTGTTTTCAGCTTTCTTGCCGATGCTGTAGCCGAGGGCGCCCCAATCCGAGAACTTGGCTAAATTCGCGTTGACTTGCACGAGAATGTCTGGAACGCGGTTCTCGTCCAAGTGAAGCCCGTAGCACGGTGTTTTGCCGACGAACGCTGCTGCAAGCGCTGAGGGTCCGCCTTCCCTGTTCGTCTTCGCACCGATGACCGAGTTGGCGAAAGTCACTGCGGACGATTCGGACCAGGCGACGTGTTCTCCGTACCTTGGCAAGTTCCCAATCAAGTATGGCGTGCATGTGCAACTGATGAGTATGCCCATCCGTTTGAACGCGTCGATGACCAGATTCTGCTTCGCGGCGAAGTCCTCGCTGATGCCCAGTGCCTTCCAGTTCTCCAAGTCCATGCCTGCGGGGTTCAGCGTGGTCAACACGCGGACTTTGCCGTCTGCTGCGAGTTCGTTCAGGAATTCTAAGCCTGCGTCTCCGAGGTTGTGGTAGCTTACGCCTGCGACTTGGACGCTGCCGACTTTGATGAGGCGTTCTGCGCCGTAGATGTCGCCCAGAGCCACAAGTATCTCCATGCCCTTACGTACGGCGTAGCCTTCTTCGCCGTCCAGCATGCGTTGTTCTTCTTTAGTGAGGTACATAGCGGTCACAGGAACTTGTTAAGGTCTATTTTGCGGTAGGCTTCTTTCTTGAAGCCCTTGCCCGTCGTCACAAGAGGCGCCGTTGCGTCTAATCCTGCTTTGGCGGTTGTGGCTTTCTTGCCCTCGCTCAAGTCGCCAGACGGGTCAAGGGATGAGCCTGGCTGGTTTGACAGGATAACGGTGTTCTTATCCGCTTGGAAACGCGTGGCTATTGCCCATTCCACGTCGTGTGGGTCATAAATGTTAATGTCCTCGTCCACGACGACGCAGTGCTTCAGCGACTTATGTCCTTCAAACGCGGCGGCTATTGCTTTTTTGCCGTCGTCTGGGTTCTGCTTGCGGATTTGCACGACGGCGTGGAGCCAGCTGCATCCGCCTGGCGTGATGTACACGTCCTTGCACGTGCAGACTTTGTTTACTTCGTTGAAGATTGTCGGCTCTTTAGGCATGCCCATGAGGAACTTGTGCTCGTTCCGTCCCGCGAGGATGGTCTGGTAAATCGGATTCTCGCGGTGGGTGATGCATTTGATTTCGACGATGGGCTGCTGACGTATGCGGTCCTCGATGCCTGTGAGGTCCAGAAACGGTCCTTCAGCCGTTTTTTCTCTGGTTATTCTGCCTTCGAGGACGATTTCGCAGTCTCGCGGCACTTCGAGGTTGACCGTCTTGCACTTTACAAGCTGGGTTTCTTCTAGTGCATTTGCCATTCCCAGTTCGTCCACGCCTTTGGGGAGGGAAGTTGCTGCTGCGAGGAGCACGGCGGTTGAGTTGCCTATGCAGAAGGCTATGTCGAGTTCTCCACCTGCTTTCTTGAGGATAGTGTCTGTGCCGCGGTCTTCGACGATGCGGGGGACGAAGTGATTCTTGTCAAGGAGCATTAGGCGGTGGAAGCACATGTTTCTATTTTTCGTTTCAGGGTCTTTCACGATGGCTACTGCGGATGCGATGTATTTGCCGCTGTCTTTCTCGGTGTACCGCATGATGGGCAGTTTGGTTAAGTCTACGTTTTTCTCAACCACTTCTTGGCATTCACCTTTTTCCACAAGCCTCGGGGGAAGGGGTTTTTCAATCGCCGCCGACAATCTTGGCAGCAACTGTTCTTTCTTTATGCCTATTGACCGAGCGATTAGGTCTTTGGAAGAAACTAATCCCGCAACTACGGGTATGCTGGATTCTTTCACTTTTTCGAAGAAGACAGGTTTCTCGCCGAGCGCTTCTATTACGCTTGCGATTTCATATTCGGTTGAAATGGGTTTCCTTATTCGCGTGAGCTCTCCAGTTTTCTGGAGTTGTTCAATGAATGTCCTGAGACCCAAGGTGTTCGCCTCATTCTCCAGTATCCCACGTTAGGTGTTTATAGCTTTTGGACGCCAATCTTCGTTCGGAGGACTTCAAAGCCAAGCTTTTCCATGGCTTTGGCGACTTTTTCCTGCAGCGCCTTGCCCGGTGTGAGCGCGACCATGCATCCTCCGCCTCCGCCGCCCGTCAGTTTCGCCCCGAAGGCGTCTTGTTCTCTGGCTATGTTCACTAAGAAGTCGAGTTCTTTGCTGGAGACTTCGATTTCTTGGAGCAGGCGGTGGTTCTCATTCATGAGTTCGCCGACCTTCTTGAGGTCGTAGTCCATAAGTGCTTTCTTGCCTGCGATGGCTAGGGCTTCTGCCTGTTTAAAGAGCGGGTTGTATTTCTGCGGGTTCTTCCGCTTTCGTTCGGCGACGCCTTCCACCATGGCTTTCGTGTTGGCGACTTTGCCTGTGCTGCCTATGACGATTTCCACTGGCTTGCGAATGCGGAGTTTCTCTATGTTGTCAGGTCCGCCCTGCATGTTCTTGCTAAACCACATCAACCCACCGTAAGTTGCCGCCGTGTTATCGATGCCCGACGGGTTTCCAGCATAAGCCTTCTCTCCTTCATAGGCGATCTGGTTAATTTTCTCGTCTGGAATTTTCATGCCAAGTTCTTGGGCTGTGGCTCTGGCGATGGCGACGCTGCTTGCCGCGGAAGCGCCGAGTCCGCTGAAGCCCGGAAGTGTGCCACCTATCCAGATTTCAAGCGGCGTTTTAAGGTCTATGCTCATGGCTTTGAGCATGCGCTCTATGGATTCAAACTGCTGCAAACGCTTCTCTTCGCTGTAGCCCTTCGCGGTTTTCCTCTCATCTTTAACGGTGATGCCTGTTCCGGTTTTCTTGACTGTTGCGTCTGTGGTTGAGTCGATTGCGGAGACTATTCCTGGGACGCCGTGGACGACGAAGTGCTCGCCGAACAATATGACTTTTCCGTAGCCTGAACCTTTACCCATAGTGATTGCACCTTGTGATGGTGTGGATTATATGGAGGCGGTAAAAATATCCTTTGCTTATTTTGCGTTTGCCCTTTTCTTCAGTTCTTCAATTACTCTGCTTGCTGGTTTCCTGAAATGAAGTTTTGCACAGTTTTTCGGCTTGTCATTGTTGGTGAAGACACACATGCTGTAATAGTGGTGAACGTTGTTCATCGAGAGCTGACGAGGTGTTTAAGGTTGAGGAAATCGGCTAAAATAGCTTTGGCGTGCTTCTTAGTCTTGATAGAAACCTTCGGTTTCACGTTAGTGTTTGGTTACGTTTTGTTCCGTCAGGAATCTGGCGGGGTAGTGGATCCTCATTCTAATGACTCAGTTTTTCCCCGAGTGCAGGGCGTTACAAAAAGCAACGGGTACTACAACATTTCTTTAGCGTTCACTAACGTAACTTATCCTGAAAGATTAGACAATATTCTAGTTAACCCGAATAGCCCAGTAGACGTCACGGGCTTAATTGCCTACCTGAACGGCACAGCCTTAGAGGCTGGAGCCCCAATCACGTGGAGCTTGGAAAGTGGCGACAGCCTCCAAATCAACCTCACCTTACCCTGCACCGAATTCGCCTCAGGCTCAGAGATATATCTCTGCATCATGGGTGACTATTTCGGGTGCGGCGAAAGCGTTGTGCTCCCATAACAGATTAATCGCGCAAGAGAGACCTGTTAGCTTAAGTTTTCTTTTGCTGCTCGGATAGCCCAAACAAGCACACAAAAACAGCTCAAATCAATTTGAAGAAAATATAACCGACTTTTCTCCCTTTATATAATGGGGGTATAGTTTTTTCCGAGCAGCTAGTGCTGGAGTCTTCGAAACCAGAATTTGCCGAAGCCGACCAATTCACGCCTTTCTGCGCCTTTTCACGCCTTTTCTTGCCTTTTTAAGCCGCGGGAAAAACCCAAAACACAACCCAAATTGTAAAACGCAACCAAAACACAAACCTTTTTCAGCGATAGGGGGTATAGAAGAAAAATCGCACATCAGTAACTGCTATTTCTTAATGGTTGCTGCTGCGTATCCAACTACGCTGCTTTTGTCGCCTGTTATGTCTCCGCTTGTTTTGTGGCTGAGGATTTCGGCTTTTTGTGCGCCTAAGCCTTTCGCGTAAGTCATCAAAGCCGCTATTGGTGCATAGCCGCATGCGGAAACGTTCTCGGCTTCCAAGATGGAATAAAATTTCTTCTCATCCAGCGCTTCCACGGCTTTCAGCGCAGCCAAATCCTTCCTGTTTACGCTTGCTTGCGGTTCGTAATGCGTAAAATCCGAAGAAGCGATAACCACAGCGTTTCTATCCACCAACGCTTCCGTCAACGCTCTGCCAACTTCCACAGCGCTCTCCAAATCCTGCATCAAAAAACAAATCGGCACCAACTTGAACTTGTCACCATAAAGGTACTGCAGAAACGGAAGCTGAACCTCAATACTGTGCTCACGCCTAAACGCAGCATCATCCACATCCAACACAGGCGTTTTCTTGACAATTTCATCCGCAACAACGCCATCCACTTCCACATCGCCAAACGGCGTTCGCCAAAAACCCTCATTCATAACCGCCAAAGCACTGCCTTCGCCAGTGTGATTCGGACCCAAAACCACCACAACATCAGGCTTACCATCCAAAGCTAAACTGAAAAAAGCGTTAGCCGCCACAGGACCCGAATAAACGTAGCCTGCATGCGGACAAACAAGCCCCAGAACTTTCCTGAGACCATTCACGTTGACTTCTGGAAGTTTCCGTGGACCAAACTGGTGGAGGAAACAGTTTTCAACCTGAACCTTCAACGCTTCAGCGTTTCCCTCGTAGAAGACTCCTGCCACGACTGGACGCCGAATTTTCGCCATCGGTTTTAGGTGTCCTCCTCATCTTCTCTTGAGATTTTTGCTTCAAAGTCGTCGACGGTTGCTGTTGGATTTTTGTCCTGTGCCAATTCGCCTCGTTCCCGCTGAACTTGCCTAGCCATCAACCAGAAGATAACAGCCAAAGCACGTCTGCCCTTGTTGTTCGTCGGGATAACCAAGTCCACTCCAGCGAACTCGTTGTCCGTGCTGCACAACGCAACAATCGGAATACCCACATCGGACGCTTCCTTAACTGCCTGCGCATCCGCACGCGGATCAGAAACCACAATGACTTCTGGGTCCACACGGTTCGGATACAACGGGTTCGACAGCATTCCAGGGATGAACCTGCCGATAAGCGGCATAGCGCCTGTTAACTCGCAGAACTTCTTCACCGGTTCATGCGCGTAAAGCCTAGTTGCCGCCACAGCCACTTTTGCGGGTTCGTACCGTGCAAGGAATTTGCCTGCTACTCTTATGCGATCATCTGTTTTCTTGACGTCTAAAACGAATAGTCCATCTGGTCTAACGCGGTAGATGAAGGGTTCCATGTCTCTGGTTTTCATTCTTGTCCCGATGTGTATGCCTGCTGACAAGAGTGTGTCTCTGGGTAGCAGGAGTTCTTCTCCCTCTGGTATTGGGGCTCCTTGTGCTGGTTGAGGTTCTGTTTTTTGTTCTGTTTCTTTTTCAACAACCTTACCTTCCTGTGCCTCTTCTGTTTCGGGCTCAGTTTCAGGTGGTTGATTTGTTTTGTTTTCTTCTTCCATGTTTATTCCTTCTTGATTACTTAGATTTTTAAATCAGCCATTTTGGCTCTGTTACCGAGAAAATGTTCGATTCTTATTAGCTCGTTGATTTTTGCTATGCGTGCACCTTCAACTATTCCAGTTTTGATAAGTGGGCAATTGAAAGCTACGGCTAAGTGTGCGATGTGCCAGTCGGTTGTGTCCCCTGAACGATGGGACATCACGCAGGTGTATGCGTGTCTTTGGGCGTTTTGTATGGTTTCCAATGCGTCTGTTAGTGTGCCGATTTGGTTGACTTTGATTATGATGGCGTTTGCTGCGCCTTGTTTGATTCCGTGGCTTAACCGTTCGTTGTTCGTGGTGAACAAGTCGTCGCCGCAGATTAAGCAGTTCTTCGTTTGTCGTGTGAGTTCTGTGAAGCTTTTGTAGTCTTCTTCGTGGAATGGGTCCTCAACATAGGATAAGTGGTATTTTTCGATGAGTTCTTTTACGTATTCGAGTTGTTCGCCTGTGTCTCGGTTTTTGCCTTCGTTTGCGTAGCCGTATTCTTGTTCTTTTTCTTTCCAGAGCGAGGATGATGCCATGTCGATGCCGAAGCTGCATTCGAAATCCAGTTCGTTGCCGACTTCTTCGCAGGCTTTAGCTATGACTTCGAAAGCGTCTGCGTCGTCGATGTTGGCTATCCATGCTCCTTCGTCGCTTTTGCCTGCGGTGAAGAGTTTATCCTTTTTCTTGAGGGTTTCTCCGATTTTTCTGTGGATTTGGGCGTTGGCGGTTGCGGCTTCGAGGAAGGTTTCTGCGCCATGTGGCAGCGCGAGGAATTCTTGGATGTCGGGTGCTTTGCCGCGTGCGTGTTGTCCTCCTGATATGCAGTTTCCAAGCGGGTATGGCAACGTGTTTGCGGTGCTTCCGCCTAGGAATTGGAAGAGGAGTTGGCTGTGCGAATTTGCTGCTGCTTCTGCGTTTGCGAGTGAAATGGCGAAAGCGGTGTTTCCGCCTATGAGTTTGAAGTTGGTGGTGCCATCAATCTCGTGCAGGGTGTTGTCGATTTCTTCTTGGAAGTCGGCGTTTAAGCCTGCCATTTCTGGCGCGATGAGTTCGTCGACTTTCTTGACGGCTGCTTCCACTCCACCTGTTGGGTAGTAGATGACTTCGGCTTTGCCGCGGCTTTTTCCCGCTGGCGCTGAGGCTCTTCCGAAGCCTGTT
>CAYGVV010000051.1:0-9923 GCA_964353395.1 uncultured Candidatus Bathyarchaeia archaeon
GTGCGTGTGAGGGTCAACGAAGCCTGGAAGAACAGTTTTTCCCTTGGCGCTGATGACGTTTTCGCCTCTGAAGGCTTTGCTGATGTCACTGGTTTTTCCCACTGCCACTATTTTGCCTTCGCGGATTGCTATGGCGCCGTCACGGATGATTTCCAGTTCGCTCATCTGCTTTCCCGTGCGTGGCTTCTGGCTGCTGCCGGCAAGAGTTAACAATTCTTCAGCGTTTACTATGAGAATATCTGCGCTTTCCCTTGTTCTGGCTCTGGAAGGTTTACTCAAAACCATCGCCTTTCTCCCGATTTTTCTGCACTGCTAATCTGCCGAGATTTCTGGGTTATCCTATTGTCTTCTGGGATTGATGCAACTATTAATTTGCACGCAGTGCCAGAATCAAGCAAGCCCATACCCCACTGAAGCAACGATTGTAGCTCTATGCGCGACAAAGTAATATACGTTACCACAAAACAGAACAACACAAATACTCAACAATAATCAAAACATAAAGCGAGGTAAATGCAGTGACCGCCGAAGCCGAATACGAAGCTCCAACGTGGAATCAAATATTCAACATGCTGATGAAGCAGGCAGGGCGAATCTGCAGGAGCAACTTCAATCCCGACATAATCGTGGGCGTATCCAGAGGCGGATGGCCTCCCGCCCGCATCTTGTCGGACCTGCTGGAAAACCAGTACCTCGCCAACGTCAAAGCCGAAAGCTACATTGGAATAGGCGAAGCCCGAAACAAGCCAACCCTAACCCAAGGCGTCTCCGTGAACGTGGCAGGCAAAAAAGTGCTCGTCGTGGATGAGGTGGCGGACACGGGCGGAAGCCTTAAACTCGTAAGAGAACACGTTCTGGAACAAGGCGCGTCAGAGGTCAAGGTAGCCACTTTGTACTACAAACCTTGCAGCGCGTTTAAGCCAGACTATTACGAGAAAGAAACAGACCGCTGGATAGTTTTTCCTTGGGAAACAAAAGAAACACTCAGAAAAATCTTTGAAACCCATAACACCAACGCTGCCCGCCTCCGAAAGGAAACGGCTAAGCTGGCAAACGCTGGAGTGCCCAAACGGCTAATAACGCGGTTCCTAAAGGAGTTCAACGAGGCGAAAACATGCTGAAGTACTTGGAAGAAGACGGGAAATACGTGGAAATTGCTGGTTTCAGAAACGTCAAGATTGAAGACGCAAAAGCTTTCTTGGAGGCTGTTCGCAGGGAGACGCCAGGGGATACTGAGGTTCAGTTTTTCGACGCGGATCTTGTGGCGTCGTGGCAGCACTTGTACTTCGCGGTTTTGAATGCGCTGATGGTTTTCAGGACTGAACGCAACATTTCCAAGAGCCTCGCTGTGGAAGTGATGCTTTACGCTTCGGCGCAACGGCAGATCACGAAGGCCATAGAACTCTCAGGAGTCAAACCAGGCTCCACAAACGTCGCCTTAGTGATAATAAGCGAAAACGCGGATTCAGCCGAAGCAGAACTTTCCGCGATAGAGAAGCGCATCGGCAAGGAACCTGACGAAACGGTTCTTGAGCTGTCACGAGAAAAGACTGCGCGCATAAGGCGAGCCTTCGACATTTCAGACTTGCAACTGGAAACCGCACAGGCAAAAGGCAACGCTCAGCAGGCTCTGGTTGATGTGGTCATCGAGAGAGTGGCTTTGCTGTCCACGCAGCTTTAGCCTTATAGCATTTTCTCTTTCTGCACGGACAAGAGGTCACTGGGCTTCAACAGCGACATGCCCGTGAATCCGCCGAGTACTTCGATAAGCAGGACTTTGTCGGGATTGTCCATGTCGGCTTTGTTCTTTATGTCTGTGGCTGCGGCTTCGATGAAGTCTCGGCTGTGAAGGCTGGTGAAACGCTTTTCAACTGTGACTCTGAAAGTTTCGTTTTCGCCTAGTCTGGCGGCGAGTTCGGTGGCTGCCTGTTTCACTTCTTCGAGGCTGGTGTGCACGACTTTTTGGAGGGGGATGATTCTGAAGGCGTAGCGGAACTCATACGGCTTCTCCTGCAGTATAGCGCGGAACTTCTCTATGGCTTCCACTGGGTTCAGCGCGGTTTTGGCTACGACGAGTCCCCTGATTCCTGTTTTGTCCACTGCGGGTTCAGCGTCGCCGATTTCTTTTAGGAGGAATGCGAGTTCATGGCACATTTGGCGTTCGTTTCCGCGCATGGTTGAGGCTAAGAGGTTAAAGTCCGAAAGCAACTTCTTCAACTCCACCTGTCTTTAGTCACGGCGAAGTTTATTTCTGTTTGTTCCCAGGCTTCTGTTTTGCTCTCGGCAACCTACCCCCTCCCTTTTAAATAGAGAGAATTTTCGGCTGAACTAATGCGTGAACGCTGTGTTCTTCTGGGAGAACAGTTTGTTCTTCAGGGAGAGCTATAAGCCTCTTTCGATATATTGCATCCAAGGGAGTGAAAATGCTGAGACACCTAGCAGTGGGTTTGGTGCTCTTGCTGGTTTTTTCAGTTTTTGTAACAGATGCTTTGCTTGTGAAGGCTGAACCGAATGTTCAGACTTCTGCCTTGGCGGATGTTAAACCTGTACTTACTCAAGAGCCGACTAATGGAGCATCACCAGTTATATCTTCGGTAAGCCCAATTTCAGCTGCACGCTTACAGACTATATACATCAGAGGCGCTGGATTTGGCGATATTCAGCCCGTAACCATGAGCCTTGGAGACGGTTCTATCAACACAGTTGGCGGCGGCAAGAACAAGCCAGGCAGCGGAAACACTCCTGTAATACAAGTAAATAACTATGCTCGGAACACTTGGGGATCTGGCGTTCAAGATTCTCCGGACTCAGGATGTTGCTCGATCGGAATTTTTCTGGTAAGTTGGTCAGACAACGAGATAGTGCTTGGCGGGTTTGGGTCAGCCTTAAGCACAACTGGTCAAGGAGAGTGGACCATCATGCCTAGGGACCCAATGCGGATTGTAGTCATTACCCCTGGAGGCATAGCGACATACAATACAACCGTCATCTCTAGCGACGGTACGCAACCAACACCTACTTCAACCCCCACGCCAAGTCAAGCGCCGCCGACCATCTCTTGGATTAGCCCGATTTCTCCAGTGCGCCTGCAGACCATATACATCAATGGCAGCGGTTTCGGTAGCACTCCGCCTCAAACTGAAAGTCTTGGCGACGGTTCGGTGAATACTGTAGATGGGGGCAGCACTCCAGCAATTCAGATTCGCAACAACGCTGTTTGGGGTGGTTGGACCGCAGGCCTTGTTGGGAATGGGATTGGTATTATTCTTGTGAGTTGGTCGGATACTGAGATAGTGTTGGGGGGATTTGGATCAGCGCTTACGCTTAGTACGAGCGGTCCAGAGGCTTGGTCGTCCATAATGCCTGGAGACCCTATTGATGTATTAGTGAAGTGCTCTGGCGGAATCTCAACATACAGCACTGCTGTCACTGGTTCTCCGATAAGAACGAACTTCACAAACAATAATGCGGCTCCTGTTATTTCTTCAGTTAGCCCAATCAGGGCAGCCGTACTTCAAACCATACATATCTACGGCAGCGGTTTTGGCAATACTCAGCCTCAAACCATGAGCCTTGGAGATGGCTCTATAGACACAATTGGCTTTGGCGATACTCCAGTGATACAAATACACAATGATGGTTGGAACACTTGGGAAGCTGGCGTTCAGGATGCCCCAAGTTCGGGGTGCGACTCAATTGGAATTATTCTCTTGAATTGGTCAGATACTGAGATAGTGTTAGGCGGCTTTGGATCAGCACTCAGCACAAGTGGTCAAAGCACTTGGAACTTGATGTCTGGAGACCCCATACGAGTGGTAGTGTTTACTTCTGGCGGAATAGCACAATACAACACGACGGTCATTGCGGACTCGGACCAGCAACCAGTTCCCACTCCGACTCCTCAACCGACGCTGCCAAAGCCTACTCTCGCTGTTTCCTGCCAAAGCTCCACAACTTATTCGAACTTTAAAGTGAGAATCAGCGGAAGCCTAACCTCAAACGAGACAGGCATCGGAGGTGTTATAGTCTTGCTTTCCTACAGCGTTGATAACGGCGCTTCTTGGAGTCCTCTTACCTCGATAACGACGGATGAAAACGGTGGCTTCACTGTGGCGTGGACGCCTTTGGTGACTGGGAACTTCCTCATCAAGGCAGCGTGGACGGGCAATACCGCTTATTCGGGAGTCAACACAACAGTGAATCTTATCATAACACCATTTGAAGAACAAAACGTTTTCTCGGTCACGTCAAACTCAACAGTTTCCGCGTTTGCGTTTAACAGCACAAGCAAAGAGTTAAGCTTCGCCGTCACTGGACCCACAGGCACAACAGGATATGTTGACATATATGTTCCTAAATCGCTCATCAGCGACATTTCCAGCCTCAAAGTATACCTTGACGGGGCACAGTTAGCCTACACCTCTGAATCTCAAGGGGATTCTTGGCGCCTCTACTTCACATATCATCACAGCACTCACCAAGTCGCCATAAACTTCGGCTCTGCACAATCAAGCATAACAAGTCAAAACCAATATGGACAGTGGCTAGTTATTGGAGCAGCAGCTATTGCCGCAATTGCGTTTGTCGCAGTTTTGGTTGTGCTGAAGAAGAAAAAACATTCATTATAAGAGAAATCGCCGTAATCGATTCTACTGCCCTCAGCACCTACCCCCTCCCTTTTATACATTGTAAAAAGGAGACTAAACTCTTGGGGGCTCATGATTAAAGAAATGCTCGTTGTTTGGGTCAGTGTTGGTTTTAGGCTTTATTCACAGCCACTAAGGGCTCCTAGCCGTCGCCTCACATCATCCCCGTTTAAGATTCCCCGCCGCGGATTTATCAGTTTTGTTCAGATGGCGAATTTTCTGTGAAAAGCAAGCTTCTTGTCTGAACTTTTGCGATAACCTACGACATTTGACGTATAAGAATGTTTAAACCGCGGCATAGCAAGCTACAGTACTTACCAGTGTACTCGCGGAGGTGAAAAGAGAGTGTATATTGAAGAAGACGAAGAATGGGAAGAAGGCGAAGAAGAAGAATGGGAAGAAGAAGAATGGTAAACTAACCCGCCAACACAACATACGTTTTTTCTTATTACTTTTAAAACCATTTTAGCCTGCTTATTCCTTGCGCATTTTGCAGGTCCACATTTATAACTCACCAGTAAGACTTCATATTTCGAGAAGAATCATGACCCGCTTAGCTGTGATGGACTGCGACAAGTGCAAACCGAAAAAGTGCAATCAGCTATGCATCAAATTCTGCCCCATGGTGCGAAGCCACGTAGAAGCCATACGCGTGGAGCAGAACAAAATCTTCATCTCAGAGAAACTCTGCAGCGGCTGCGGCATCTGCGTGAAAAAATGCCCCTTCAAAGCCATCAGCATCGTGAACCTTCCCGATGAGCTGGAAAAGGACTGCAGCCACCGCTTCGGAGAAAACACGTTCAAGCTTTTCAGGCTTCCCATGCCTTCGCCTGGCACGGTTCTAGGCTTGCTAGGGCAAAACGGCATAGGCAAAACCACCACGCTCAAGGTGCTTTCGGGCGAGTTTAAGCCGAACCTTGGAAACTACCAGAACCCGCCAGAATGGAACGAGATAATCCAGTACTACCGTGGCTCGTCACTTCAGGATTACTTCCAGAAAATGAGCGAAGGCGACCTCAAAATCAGCCACAAACCCCAATACGTGGACAAGATTCCGAAGGCAATTTCAGGGAAAGTCAGCGACCTTTTGGAGAAAGTGGATGAAAGAAAAGTCCTCGACACGCTAACGGAGCAGCTGGAACTCAGGAAGTTCTGGGACCGCCCGTTAGACGTGCTCAGCGGAGGCGAACTTCAACGCGTAGCCGTAACCGCCGCCCTCTGCCGCGAAGCAGACGTGTACCTTTTCGATGAACCATCGAGCTACTTGGACGTGAAGCAGCGACTTCAGGTTGCCAAGGCAATTAGGAGCCTGAAAGAACAGCAGAAAATCGTAGTCGTCGCCGAGCATGACTTGGCAATTATCGATTACTTGTCGGATCAAATCTGCGTCTTCTACGGTGAACCAGGCGTCTACGGCGTCGTGTCACATGTTCACGGCGTCAGGACAGGCATAAACATTTACCTTCAAGGCTACATTCCCGACGAGAACATCAGGTTCCGAAAAGAACCCATCGTTTTCCACGAGAAGCCTCCAGCTGCAACCGTAGGCATAAACGAAGCGTTGTTGAAGTGGGGGCAAATCGAGAAAACCTTCCAAGGCTTCAAACTCACGGCGCAGTCTGGCGAAATCAGGCGCGGCGAAATAATCGGCATTCTCGGACCTAACGGCATCGGAAAAACCACGTTCGTCAAAATCCTCGCTGGCTTGGAAGAGTCAGATGACAAACAGAAACTGGGCGAGTTAACGGTTAGCTACAAGCCCCAGTACATCGCTGCAGACTACACAGGCACCGTGCAGGAGCTGCTCATGAACGTGGCAAAAGAAAATTACACTTCCAGCTGGTACAAAACCGAAATCCTCCAGCCCCTCAGAGTAGAGCCGCTTCTAGACCATAATGTTATGGAGCTGAGCGGTGGAGAACTGCAGAAAGTCGCCATCGCCGCCAGCCTAAGCCGCAAGGCAGACCTGTTCCTGCTGGACGAACCCAGCGCCTACTTGGACGTTGAAGAACGATTGAACATGGCGAAAGCCCTCAGGCGCATTGTTGAAGCCCACGGCATTCCCGCCTTTGTCGTGGAACATGATGTTGTCGCTCAGGACTTCATTGCTGACCGCCTCATGGTTTTTTCAGGGGAACCCGGCGTGCAGGGCACGGCGAACCCGCCCACGACGCTGCGGAGGGGCATGAACATGTTCCTGAAGGAGATGAATGTGACTTTCCGCAGAGACTCAGCGACGCGGCGACCACGCGTCAACAAGGAAGGGTCAAGACTTGACAACTTCCAAAAGCAAATCGGAGAATACTACTATACGCGGATTCTGCGCCCAAAGGACAAGTAAGCCAAAAGGCATGTTAAACTTGGAAACTGAAAACCCAAAATTAAGATTGTCATGGCAAAAGCAGAAGGCAACAAGATTCTTTTTGGAACTGTTCAAGTGAAAACTTTGGAGGAACTGCTGCCCTTCCCCCACAAGAAATAGGCGCTTTTGCTCTAAAATGTGTAGTTAACTTAAAGAATAAGCACCAACATATCGTAAAGAAATTCATGGTACAATGAGTTAAAGGGGGAATGAAATTGGCACAAGCGACCTTTGAAGAGATAAGCGCGTCTGACTTTTTTCTACCGTAACAGGGACATTGCCGGTTTTACCAATCCCTCACGCGCCATCTTCGCGGCTATACGGGAGCTTGTGGAGAACTCGTTGGATGCTGCTGAAAGCCAGAAGATACCTCCAGACGTGTACGTGCGGCTCTCTTTCGAGAGTGAAGCCACGAAGGACACGCAGATTTACAAGTTAAGAGTCGAGGATAACGGTTGTGGAATTCAGCCTAGGTTTATTCCTTCCGCTTTTGGGCAAGTCCTGTACGGCTCAAAGTACAAGTTGAAGCAGATGCGCGGCACTTTTGGTTTAGGCGGCAAAATGGCTGTGCTCTACGGGCAGATAACTACGCACCAATCCGCGTTTGTTACTTCGAGCACTGGGCAAGCGAAGATTTACTCGTTTAAGCTGATGATGGACATCCAGCGTAACCGTCCCATAATTCTCGACAGGAAAGTGCTTATTAACAAGGAAAACTGGCGCGGAACCATTGTCGAGTTCGCTCTTGAAGGCGACTACTTGCGGGCTATGCCGAAGATTCTGGAGTATTTTAAGCAGACGGCTATGGTGAACCCGTACGCGAACTTGACGTTCGTTGATCCGAAGGGTAGGCTTTACAAGTTTACGCGAGCCACCACGGAAATGCCTGAACCGCCCAAAGAGACGTTGCCGCATCCTTACGGCGTGGACGTTGAGCTTCTTCAGAGACTTGTCCAAATTACTCCCTGTAATAATATGCTTGATTTCTTAAAACATCATTTTCACAGAGTCGGCGGAATCACAGCGCAGAAGTTCTTGGAGTTCAGCAGCTTAAGCCCGTCCAAGAACCCGAAGAAGCTTTCACATGAGGAAATCGTGAAGCTCATGCAGAACTTGAAGAAGTTCAAGGATTTCCTTCCGCCTGACGCCAGCTGTCTTTCACCTCTTGGCGAGGACCTGTTGCGGGCTGGAATAACGAAGGAACTGCAGCCTGAATACCTTGTGGTTCATCAGCGTAAACCTTCAACGTACGCTGGGCACCCGTTCATTGTTGAAATAGGTATCGCTTACGGCGGCGGCGTTCCCAAGATTGGAACTTTTGTGATTTACCGTTTCGCCAACAAGATTCCGTTGCTTTACGACGAGGCGAGTGACGTTTCATACAGGGTTATCTCGTCGATGAACTGGCGCAGGTACAAGGTGTCGCCTGACATGCCTATCGCCATCGTCGTCCACATCTGCAGCACCAAAGTGCCCTACAAGACAGTGGGCAAGGAGTTCATAGCTGACCGTGCAGAAGTCCGCCGCGAAGTGGCGAATGAACTGCGTGAAGTCGCCCGTCAACTGGGGTATTTCCTTTCGCGCAGAGAGCATGTGGACAGGGAGAAGAAGCGTTTAAGCATCTTCGCCAAGTACCTTCCCAAGATTGCCCAGTTCTCATCTATTTTGGCTGGGAAAGAAAAGATTCCTGATATTGAAAAATTGTTAAAGAGTGTGCAGAAGTATGGCGCAGAAGAAGACTAAAAGCAGCATGGTTGAAAAGAAAAACGAAGTCATTAGTGGCTTGAAGACTTTAGGCACGGACATATACAATCAGTTGGATGAGGGCATTTTCCCAACCATCAACATGCCTAGCCGCAGCACAGAGAACATTGCCTACGACCCAAGCATCAGGCAGTACATCCTAGGCGAAAAAGTCGTCAGCCGCAGCGCACGGAACATTCGCCACGTGAAACCTTTCACGCAGTTAGCGTGGGCTGCCATGTTCAGCAATGAGCTTACTACACAACGGAAAACCTCGACGCTGAGAGATGTGTACTACTCGGCGCAGGCTTATGAGATGACGTTTACGGACCAGCAGGAATCCAACAACATCATCACCGACTTAGAGACTATAACTGGTTTCAGCCGCGAAGACTTCAACATCTTCCCCGAAGAGCGATCCGCAATCTTCGGCGACCTCACCATAGGCTACACAGTGCCCGGCTACGAGGGCAAAAGCTTAAACTTGACGTCACACCCCGATGGCGTTTTGATTGGTCCAGCGTTGACTTCAGCCGAGTTTGTGAGCACAAATGCAGACAAAGTCATAGCCATAGAGAAAGGCGCGTTGTTCACGAGGTTCATAGAAGAAAACGTGCATAACAAGCACAAGTCGCTGCTTATTTCATGTGGTGGTCAAGCGCCTAGGCAAACCCGAAGCTTCATCCGCAGACTGCACGATGAACTGAATTTGCCCGTGTACATCTTCACGGATGGTGACCCATGGGGCATGCACATAGCTCAAGTTATCATTTCTGGTTCGGCGAACGCGGCGCACCTGCGCGAGTTGAACACGCCCGACGCCGTGTGGAGTGGAGTGTGGGCTTCTGACATCATTGACTACAAGCTGCCGACTGACCCGTTGGATGAGGTGGATATTAAGAGGCTTTATGAGTTGCAGAGGGACCCGCGGTACCAGAATGACCCGCTGTGGCAGAGGGAGATTAAGACTTTCTTGAAAATCAAGCGCAAGGCGGAGCAGGAGGCATTCAGCAGATACGGCTTAACGTACATCGTGGACGAATACTTGCCTGCGAAACTGGAAGAAAAGAAGAAATAGTTAACAAGATTCCGAGCACTAGCATACTTCAACTTTTCGGCAGAGCGCAAAGCCCAGAAGTTCATAAACCTAAAAATGCCCAGTCTACCAAATT
>CAYGVV010000052.1:0-9911 GCA_964353395.1 uncultured Candidatus Bathyarchaeia archaeon
TGAAGGCTTCCACATCGGTTATGCTGTCACCAACATACATCACGCTTGACAAGGGCACATGCAACCTTGAGATTACGTCTTGGATGGCTTCAGCTTTCTGTTCGCCGCCAACCGTTGTCACGTCGGAAAAGATTTTGCCGCAACTCATGACCGCGATTTCCATCCAAAATATCTGGTCAAGCCGCTTGACGGTTTCTTGATCCTTCCCTGAGAAATCTTTGAGTGATTTCGCTGTGGACGGAATCGTTATCATCGGCATCGCCGCGATTTCTTTAACTGTTTCTTTCAGTTTTGCCTTCTCCTCTGCAGTGAGCGTGTACTTGTCGATGCTGAGCCTAGTGCAATAAGTGTTTGCGAATGGGAAATCTATGGCTTTGCATAATGCTCTGATATAGTGTTCGTAGCTTGTGCTCACAATGAACGCTTCAGCCACGCCCATTATGTGCTGCAGCGTTTCTTTGCTGCCTGCGATTAAAAGCAAGTTTTGCGAGGAGAACTCCTGCATCTTCTTGTCCGTGACTTCGTAGGCTTTCAAGAAAGGCAAAATTAGCTTCAACGTGTCGCCAGCATTGTAACCTAGCTTCTTCACGACATCGGCAAGCACATCGTCGTACTTGCTTATGAGCGAGAACAGTTTGTCTCCGTCGGGTACAAAGTGAGCGGTTAACTCGAAGGCGTTGTCGTTCTTGGATATTGGTCCTTCGCAGTCGGAGATGAAAATGTGCTTCAAGGCTTAAGCCCTCAACCGTTGCATGTGCCGAACGCTCTTCGCTATTCCTTGCTTTGACGCCACGTCAGTGCGGTTCCAGAGGGCGCCGCCTTTGATGGCTTTGACGCCTTCCAAGCTGACTTCTCTTGCTTCTTGGATTGTTTTGCCGACGCCTAGGACGCCGACGACTCTGGACTTCAACGCGTAGGTTTCGCTGTTCCTGAGTTCCATGGAGCCAGGGTAAACGCGGATTTTGTCGCCGTACTTACGTGTTAAGGCGTATGCTGCTGAGAGGTCAACGGGCGTATCCACCTCTGCCTTGTTCACTTTGCTTGGAAAAACTTCTGCGTAGCTGCCGTAACTAGGCGGAACCTTATAAGTCAACACAGTGGCAACCTTCTCAACTTTAACGCGCGTTAAAGTGCCATCCAGCATCTTAAGGCAGATATCCGCGAAATCCTCCTTCAGCACGGGCAGAATATTGATGATTTCAGGGTCTCCGGGGCGACTGTTATTTTCAAGAATCTTCGGTCCACCGCAAGTGTGCATGAACGCCAAGTACAACGGTACTCCTCTTAACGCAGACTGGTCTTTCGTTTTCGCCGTCCATTTTTTGAAGATTTTCTGTGCTATGGCAAGTTCGTTTTCGCGGTCCGCTTTCGTCATGAACGGCAACTCGTCTTTCGCGTCTTTGTAGCTGCCCATTCCGCCCGTGTTCGGGCCCTTGTCGTCGTCAAAAGCGCGCTTGTGGTCCCGCGTGTCAGGCAGTGGCACGAGGTGTTTGCCGTCGCAGAAAGCCATGAAACTGGATTCTTCGCCGTCTATTTTCTCTTCGATTATGACGGTGCCGTACTGAAAGTTAGACATGAAATGCTCAAACAGTTGCTCTCTAGTGGTGAAGTGGTCTCCCCATACGCCTACGCCTTTGCCTGCGGTTGGCTTGTCAGGCTTTACCACCGCTTGGTCGCAGAGCTCATCGAGCCATTTGTAAACGGCTTTTTTTGCGTTCCCTTTGCTTTTGTAGTCTTCGGGGTTGAAGACTTGAAAGCGCGGGTTAGCCTCGGGCGCGATTTCTTGGAAAAGTAGTCGTTGTTGGACTTTGCTGGCTTCTATGGCGTATTCCTGCTTGGGGCAGATGACGGGTATGCCTGTGCGTTTTTCCAGCAAGTCGCGTGCGCCTTCGATTATAGGTTTTTCCGGGCCAACTATGGCGAAGTTGATGTCTGCTTTGTTGGCTTCCGCGAACTTGCAGATGGCTTCAAGGTTCAGGTCGGGTATGACCACGTGTTTTGTGGCTTTTGCGACGTTGAAGGGGTTTCGCTGTTTGTCCGCGATGTAAAGCGCTACTTTGTAGTTTGGGCTTCGGCTTAACGCGTCAACCATGGCGACTTCTCTTGCGCCGTACGAAATAACTAGTACGCCTATCTTCTCCATTGTGCTGGCAACCTTTGGTGTAGAGAATTAAAAGTTAAGCTTAATTTGCTTTGCCACTATGCGCCTTGAATTGCGTCGTCTGCTTCGTAGATTCTGCCCTTTTCCTGATAGCCTTGGATGAATTTTGCTTTCATTTCGTTAGCCATTTTCTGGGCTAGAGGCGTGGGGTATTCGCCCGTGATGCATGCTAGGCACAGTTGGTCGCGAGTGAAGCCTGTGGCGGCTACTAGTTTTTCGATGGATTGGTAGCAAACGGTGTCTGCGCCTATGATTTTCGCGATTTCCGCCTCATTGTGTTTTGAGCCTATAAGTTGCCCGTAGGTGGACATGTCTATTCCGTAGAAGCAGGGTCCGATTATGCGTGGGAAAGTAACGAACATGTAGACTTTTTTGGCGCCTGACCTGCGCAGTTTCTCTATGATGACTTTGGTGGTGTCTCCGCGGACGATGCTGTCCTCAATTACTATGACGCGTTTCCCTGCGACTTTAGAGCCGAGGATGTTGACTTTGCGGTCTATGGTCGAATAGCGCTCATTGTCCAAAAGTATAAAGGCTCGTTCGGTTACGTAGCGGTGCCTGCGAGAAGCGCGTTCCCACCTCAAACCTGAAGCCTCATGAACGCCCATGGCAGGGTCATCACCGGTTTCAGGCACAGAAAGAATAATGTCCGCGTCTTTGACTATTTCAGGGAACTCCTTCACGATGTTCCTGCCGAAATCTTCGCGGATTTCGTAAACGTACTTTCCGTCAAACCTTGAGTCTGGTCTGGAGAAGTAAGCGAATTCAAAAGCGCAGAAAGCCTTGCGCGGGTTCTTGATGAGTTGTTCACGTTTGAAGCCGTCTTTTGTGGCGGTTACGAGTTCACCTGGCTCTAACTCGAAGTCACGTTCGAAACCGTTTATGTCGAGGCTCACGGTTTCTGAGGAGAAAGCGTATGTCTTGCCGTCTGGGCTATGGCCTGCGCACAGAGGCTTGATTCCATGCGGGTCTTTGAAGGCGAAGAAGTCGCCGTTTCCAGTTACGCCTACCACGGAGAATGCACCGTCTAAGCCTGTCATGACTGCATGGACAGCTGATGCAAGGTCTTTGCCCTGTTTCAGTTCAATCAATAGCTTGTTAGCGACAAGGTCTGAGTCGCAACTGCATGTGAAGTTTGGGAAGTGCTGCATCATTTCTTGTTTCAGGTTGAGCGTGTTTACGATGTTGCCGTTAAAAGACAGCGCCAGTTTGATTCCGTCTGCTTCAACCGTAACTGGTTGCGTGCCCTGCACTATTGATTTGTCATCGCATTTTCCCGAGGTGGTGTATCGGACGTTGGCGATGCCGATGTTGCCTGGCAGGCGTCCGAACCATTCTTGCATGGCGCTGGTTTTCAGTTTAGGCACTAAGTCAAGGTTCTTGTAAACGTGGAATTTTCCTTCGTTATAAGTGAGGAACCCGTGAGATTGGTGACCTCGGTGGTTCTCGGCGCGGAGACCCCAGTACACGTATGAAAAGACTGGTTCATTTTCGAAGTTTATTGCACCGAAGATGCCGCAGCCTATCTTAAATTCCCCTTTAACTGCAGAGAGGCATAGTGAAAAAGGAAGTTAAAGAGCTTTTAGGACACTTTCAGGTATAAACCATGGTAACTCTGGGTTAATGCTCTTTTTTCAACTTGGCAAATTGTAGGTTTGTTATGTGTGTTCCTATTTCTCCCTTTTTAGGGTTAGTTCGTTTTCGAGGTATTTCTGGTTGTAGAGTTTTTTAATTCTCAGCACCTTGTCTGTGCCCGTCGGTGTTTCTTTTTGGGAGAGGCTTATTTCTCCTTCAAAGAGACCCAGAATTGCCTGCGCCTCTTCTTGCGTGTGCATCTGCGGATTAAAAACAGCAAGCGTGGTGAAGCCTTTTGACTTCAGGGTCGGCAAGAGTCCGTTTAGCCATTTTCGCGCGATTACGGCGTGATGCTGCAGCAAGACGTCTGAGACTATTTCGATGCAGGCTCTCCTTGAGCCAGTTGCTGACGAGTTCAGTTTGCGGAAAGCCTTGGTTAAGGCGATGTCAATTTCTGTTAGGTTTTCTATGCCTTTCAGCTTGAAGACGTTCGGCAGGCTTTGAATGACCGTGTCGGCTTGGGGATTGCAGAGGAAAAGGTAAAAGTTTGATGGATATTCTTCTGCCAAAGCCTTGCCGTTGCTTGTTTCTGTTGTGATGTAGAAGACCGTTTCTCCATTTTTGGCTCCTGCCTCAAGGAATTTTTTGATGAGCAGCTCTCTCTCGTCTATGGAAGGTGAAGTTAATATCACCGCGTAGTTTTCGGGGATGCCTCCGAAAAGCAACTTGTCGAGGTCAGCGAAGCCAATGGAAACTCTGCCTGGAACAACTTCAAAAGTAGGTTGCGCTGATTGCACTACTATGCGGACTGGTTTGGGCATGAATGTTTTTGTCTCTCCCAAGTCATCAACGTAGATAACCCGCGGGTTTAAGTTAAAAGTGCCCTGCTTCGTTGCTTGGACAGTTAGAGTGATTGCTTCGTCTCGGAATGGGTTAATCGCTTTTTTCTCCATCTCAATGTAGCCTTGCTGCACGTTGAAATGGGGCTGTGTAGCGGTGACTTTGAAATCGGCGGGAACCAAGTCTTCAACCCTGACCAACACGTCAAGATTTTTAGCAACGTTAACTATGTCTAGGCGCATGTTGAATTCTTTGCCTACCTCAGCCTTCGCGGGTGCCGTGAGGTGTCCTTGAATGTTGGAATGTACAAATCGCTTTGCAAGACCGTCCATTATTTTCTTGGCTTCTTCAAACTGCATCTTCGCATCTGCGAACCGCCCCTGCTGCAAAAGAGACCAACAATAACTTCGTCTTAGCGCCGCAGAAATTGCGATTGGGGGTCCTGCTTTCCTGTTAGTTTCTAGAGTCTCTTCAAAAAACTGGTTGGCTTCCTTCCACTGACCCTTTGACGAAAAGAAAACGGCTTTACTCCCCAAAAAAGCTGCGTATACAAAAGAAACAAGTGTGGCACTCGTTTCATCGAGCTCATCGAGCAGCTTTACCATTTTCTTGTAGTACTTTTCTGCCAGTTCCATTTCCCCCAGAATTGCGTATATTAAAATGAGATTCGAATAATTGAGGGATTGAGCAAAATAGGAGTCTGTTTCTTCAGCGCATTCTGCGCCTTTCAAGCCTTCGACGACCGCGGCTTTGAGGTCCCGTCTAAACTCACGTAAAGCACCGGAGAGTAGGCTTCCCAGGAAGAGCTTAATTTTCGCTTTTGTTCCAAATTCTCGCATGGACTCAAACGACAAACCTGAAAACATCTTGTCCGCGGCTCTAGTCCCAAGTAGGTTTCCCTTCATCGCGTATCCCATACTTTCCTCCCAAGCTCGACTGATGGGGTCACTTACCTTCTCGGCTATATGAAAAGATTCTGCGTTGCTTTCTTGGGCTTCTTTCAAAAGTCCGCAGGAGAGAAAAACCATATCCAAAAGGGTGTGTGCGTAATGTTGTCTGTTTAGATTTCTCATATACTCACTCAGGGCGCATGAGTGTAATACCGCGGCAAGAGCATTTTCCAGTTGCCCATTAAACTGATACGCCCAAGTCATTTCAGCCAGTGTGTCAGCCACATCTGGAAGCGAATACTCCTCTTCAAAAACCCTTAACGCTTCTTCAAAATATGGAAGGGCTTCTTTGGGTTTTCCTCCGAATACTATTACCATTCCTTTGAGCAAGTGCACTCGAGCATTTTCCAAGCGGTCAAGCTGTGCATTTTCCACAGCTTTGCTTGCTATTTCCTGCGCACGTGACAGGTTTCCTTGTATCAAAGACGCATACATTGCTTTTCTTAAGGCTCTCAGTTTTACCAAGCCAGAGTCGGCGGTGATGCTGAGCTGTTCAAACACTTTTACTGCTTCCCCGCATCGCGCTCTGGCAAAAAGACCATCGCCAAGACCTTCTAAGGCAATTGTCCTCTCATTAGCGTACTCTGTTGCCTCTGCAGTGACATCCAACACATACCGGAAGTGCTTGATTGCTTCTGCGCCGCAGAATAATGCAAGCGCCTCCTCGCCTGCAGCCAACGCGTACTTCACCGCTTTCTCCCTGTTACCAGCCTGAGCAAAATGATACGCAAGGTCACTTACGGGTAGCTTCTGGCCTTTCCAGCCAGTTTCCATTTTCTCCGCAACCCTACCGTGATATACCTTTCTTAACGGTGGAGAAATCTCCTCATAAAGTGCATCTCGAGACTTCGCGTGGTCAAACCTGTAAAAGTCGCTTTCGCATACAACCAGCGACGAGGACTGCGCAATAGCACCTAATGTTTCAAGCACTTCGAGGCTATCTTGACCCAGCACCGCTCCAAGCAGTTCAGGGTCAAACTTTGAACCTATCACCGAGGCTAAGTCGAGGATTTTTCTCTGATTAAGCTTCAAACTGCCTACTCTTCGCAGAATTATGTCCTTAATCTTGGTTGGAATACCTATCTCATCAGTTGCAAGACGCCATCGGCTATTCTCTAAGACAAGGCCTCCTTTCTCAGACAGCATTCTTAAGGATTCAACAACAAAAAGCGAGTTGCCCTGACTATCACTCGCCAGCTTCTCGGCAAGCTCTGATTGAACACGCCCCCCAACCATGTTTTCAGCCAATAAAGAAACATCAGTCCGGTTGAGGCCTGACAATTTGACTTCTCTGAAAAGGTTCTCTCTTCCCATCAAACGTAGGGTTTCAACGAGCGCGTGAGGGTGCCCTTCGCTGTCTGGGTTGAGGTCTTCACCTCTGAAAGTGGCTAAAACAAGAACTCTCCGGGAGGCAATAAAACGTGAAATGTAATGAAGCAACGCCAGAGAGGCAGAATCAGCCCAGTGCACATCATCAATAAACAGAACTGTGGGTCTATCCGCAGAAATGCCAAGCAAAGCTTTGGTCACAGCTGCAAAAGTTTGGTCTTTCAAAGCCTGAGGGGAGACATACCCAGACATCCCTATTGGTCCAGCTTTTGCAGGTCCCTTCAACCAAGAGTTCAGCTCTAACTCCTCATTGCCAACCCGCCCCCAATCTTCTGAACCAGCTTGGACTGAACTTTGTTGGGGACTGGCGGAATTGTTTTTCTCGCTGAGGGTTGAATAGTAAGCGCTAAAGGCTTCTATGAAGGGAAAATAGGGAACGTCAGCGTTGCTGAGGCACCACCCTGTCAACAAAGCGATTTCATTTTTCTGCCGCACCGAGCACAGAAGCTCGTTCACCAGTCTGGTCTTTCCAGTTCCAGCTTCGCCTGACACGAAAACGGTTGTTCCTTTGCCTTCAACTGCTGAATCGAGGCATCGCTGCAACTCTTCGAGTTCTCGTTCTCTGCCAACTAGAACGGGTTCAGCTAAAACTCCAGTTTTCAACCTTAACACCACTGTCAACTGTTTTCATGTAGGAACGCCCTGATTCCCGTCGTCTTTCATATAATAGTGTAAGCGCTGAAAAGGCTTTTGATTAATTTTCCAAGTTTAAGCAAAACAGAGAAACCAAAGAAACAAGCACCCTCCAGCACACATTCAAAACCGCATGTTCCTGCTTTATATAAGGGGGCTATAGACTGCTCCAAGCAGCTAGTCCACAGCAGAAAGCAACGCTCAAGGCGTCAACCGCACTCTATCTCTTGGGTAAAGCGAAACTTCGCGGATGTTCTTCTTTCCAGTCAACACCATCGTCAACCGCTCCAAACCAATCGCCCAACCCGCATGTGGTGGCATTCCATAGTCAAACGCCTGCAAATGATACTTGAACGATTCAGGATTCAGCCCCTTCTCCTTCATCCGCTCCATCAGAAGCGTTTTGTCAGCGATTCTTGTCCCACCTGACACCAACTCAATCCAACGCCACATCAAATCAAAGCCTTCGCACAATTCAGGCTTGCCATCACGTGGCTTAATGTAAAACGCCTTAGAATGTGTAGGCCAATCAGTTATGAAATAATAGTAACCACGCGTTTTGCCCAAAGTTCTAAAAGCTTCCGTCGATATGTCTTCACCCCAAGGAATCTCAACACCTCCCTCTTTTAGGTCGCGGAGAATTTCGTCATAAGTAAATCGCTTGAACGGGATTTCTGGAACAGTTGCCCTGTACTTCAGCGCTGCCAGCTCTTTGGCGCAATTTTCTTTCACGGCCTTGCAGGTGTGCTGAATCACCTGTTCAAGAAGACACATAACATCTTCAGCGTTAGCAAAGGCTTGTTCGATGTCTACAGAGACGAACTCGCTCAAGTGCCGCCTCGTGTGTGACATTTCCGCCCTGAAGAAAGGTCCAACCTCGAACACCTTCTCCAAACTCATAACTAACTGTTCCTTGTACAGTTGTGGGCTTTGGGCAAGGTACGCTTTTTCACCAAAGTAATCTACAGCAAACAGTTCAGCGCCACCTTCAGTCGCTGACGCGATGATTCGTGGCGTGTGAACCTCCAAGAAGCCTCTTTCAAAAAGAAAATCACGAATCGCCATCAAAGCGTGGTGTTGCACCTTGAACGCGGCAACGTTCTGTTCTTGGCAGAGGTCCAGGGCTCTTGCGTCCAAACGCACTTCAATGTTTGCGGGTGTTTTGCCTGTGATGTCGATGGGCAACTGTTCCGCGGCTGTGCTGAAGATTCTGATTTCTTTCGGCAGCACTTCGATGCCTCTCGGGGTCATGGTGGTTTTTTTCACTGTGCCTTTCACGCCGATGCTGTACCGCTTTTGCAGGGCGTCAGACTTCGATAGCACTTCGGGACTGACTTTTTTCTTGGGAATGGTGACTTGTATTGTTCCTTCTCGGTCCTGCAAGATGACGAAGCGTATGCCGCCTAGGTCTCGTACTTCTTGGACCCAGCCGAAAAGCGTGACTTCTTCTCCATCCATGTTAGGCGTTACGCCTGCGGAATAATACGTTCTGACCCAATCGCCTAAGGAGTTCAACAGCATAAGTTAACAATCTCCCTTCTAATCGGTAAACTCAACGCGCAAGGACATTTTCCGCACGCTTTGGGCGATTTCTTTCAAAGCCTTCAAGTCGAAGGGCAACTGCGCCCCGCGTTTCCTTCGCAGAATAACCCGCGTCTCAGTGGTGCCGTCAGGCAGCCAAATCGTGTTTATGGTGAGTATGCTGAGCGGCATGAACAAGTCCTCGAGGAACTTGCGGTCATCAACGCCGTTCTCCAAGATGCGGACAGATTTGCCTGTTTCTTCACCTAAGGCTTTGATGATCTTGCCACCGTAGCCCAGAAGCCTCGGCACATCGCCATGTCCCACAATCAACGCTAACGTCTTGTTGGCGTCAACCGCCTTGAAGAAGCAGACATTCTGCAGGGAAGGGTACTTCTCTTCAAGAATCAGCAGTAACCGGGCGATTCTCAGGTCTAAGTCGCTGATCTCGCCAGCCTTAACTTTAGCTGAACACTTTTGGCATAGCATGCCACTCTTTAAACAGAAACTGCACAGTTCGGTTTTCATCAGCAGACGCCCTCCTGCAAACCTAAAGGAGGAGCGTCGGAGCCACGCTCCAGCTTGAAATTGTGACCTTAACGTTCTAGTGTTATTTCGATGGTGCTTACGTTAGTCAGTGCGCTGCCTTCTTCTTGAGATGTGAGTTGGTCTGTTCCGATGCCGATTCTTTTGATTTTTACGTCGGGTAGGAATCGGCGTCTGACAACTTCAACGACGTCGATTGCGTGGCATATGGCTTTTCCACGTGCTTTGACGTTTACCTCTTTTGCTCCGGCGTGAAAGAGGGTTATGCAGGCAAGCACGTAGTTCATTATTGGTTT
>CAYGVV010000053.1:0-9837 GCA_964353395.1 uncultured Candidatus Bathyarchaeia archaeon
CGAACGCCTGCGTCACTTGCAAGTTCTACCTATTTATAAGGGAGGGGGTAGGCGCCGCAGAGCAGTAGACCTCAGAAAACAGAGCCAGCCAAGAACCAGTCTTCTATACATGGAAACTATTTAAAGGGGGGTATAGTCTTTTCCGAGCAGCTAGTTCTAAGCGCTGTGAACCACTAGTTGAATCGATTTATAGAATGGGGTACAGTTAAAAATCGCGGCTAGAGTCGCCAATGAACGAACGGTTTAAGTTTTGATTCTTGAATGTTAATCTTGAAGGTAATGGGTTTGAAGGAACTTGTTTTCGTCGGGTTAGGTTTGCACGATGAAAAAGGCATTAGCCTCAGCGGATTAGAAGAAGCTAAAACGGCAGATTACGTTTTCATTGAGCTTTACACTAGCCTGCTTCCAGACTTTTCAATGAAACGCTTCGAAGCCTTGGTTGGCAAGCAGGTCCACGTTGTCTCTAGGCGCAACCTTGAGGAGGAAAATGGAGCACTAGTCTTGAAAGCTGCGGAGAAAGGAAAAACGGTCTTCCTCGTTCCAGGTGACCCATTCATAGCCACCACGCACGTGACGTTGCGCATTGAAGCGGCTAAACGCGGCATCCAAACGAGCATAGTGCATGGTGCTTCGATAATTTCTGCGATAATCGGCTTAAGTGGCTTGCACAACTACAAATTCGGAAAAACCGTCACCATCCCGTTCCCGGAAAACTTCTCAGAAACCCCCTACCGTGTTATCACCCAAAACAAAACGCTCGGACTCCACACTTTATGCCTATTGGACTTGAAGGTGGACGAAAAACGCTTCCTAACCATAAAAGAAGCCCTAGCAATGCTCTTGCAGATAGAGAAGAAAAAAAAGAAGCAGACAATCACCAACGAAACGCTTGCCGTTGGCGTCGCAAGAGCAGGAAGTAACACGCCAACACTGAAAGCTGACTTTGTAAACGAGCTGTCAAAATACGATTTCGGGGAACCTCCGATGAGCCTGATTTTTCCGGGGCAACTCCATTTCATGGAGGCAGAAGCGCTAATCGCGTTTGCTGGGGCACCAGTGAAACTGAGGAGCATGGTCAAATGAGCATGGAAGCGCTGGTTACAAAGTACATCGATTCAGCCGAAAAAGTGCTCGCGGAAATGCGGCGTGCACACGGAACATTAACGGTAAGCGAAGAACAAGTGAACAATATCGTAGAGTACGTTAAAGCTTACTTGGAAGACGCAAAGTATTATAAGGCTCAAAAAAAGCTTGAAATAAGCCTAACATCCATCGCCTACTGCGAAGGACTGCTAGACGCATTGAAACTCATAGGAGCAGTAAAATTCGAATGGCCAGCAAACAAAACAAGAAAACAGTAGTCTTAGCATCAGGCGTATTCGACCTACTGCACCTGGGACACGTAAAATTCCTAGAAGAAGCCAAAAAAACCGGCGGAAAAAACGCGCAGCTCATCGTCATCATTGCCAGAGACAGCACAGTAGAAGAAACAAAAGGCAGAAAACCAATAATTCCTGAGAACCAACGTCGCGCTCTCGTGGAGTCGTTGAAAGTTGTCGATGAAGCAGTTTTGGGTTTGGAGAATTTTGCCGTTGGCGACGTTATTGAAAGAATTAAACCCGACATTATAGCATTGGGATACGACCAAGCGGGCATGGAACAGCGAGTAAGAGAATATGTTGAAAAGCACAAGCTAAACGTAAAAGTTGTTCGCGTAGACAAGTTCGAAGCGGATGAACTGGACAGTTCCTCAAAGATACGGCAGAAAATTGTTGAGAAATTCGCCAGATGAACAGCCATGCCTGACTGCCAAAAGTACAAGCCAACATATATTCTCATCGCGGTGACCATTGCATTTTACGTTTACACTTCGGTTGTTGGCGGTAACTTTCTTGAAACCGACAATACGATGCTTGGACTTTACGGTCAAGTTAATTATTCCATCCTTAATTATGGCAAGTACTGGCAGCTTTTCTCGTCAATATTCGTTCACGTCAACATCATCCATTTAGCAGGCAACATGCTGTTCCTGCTGGTTTTCGGATTAAGAGCAGAAGAAATGTTCTCACTACCAGAATACCTATCCATCTACTTCCTGACAGGATTAGCTGGCAATCTACTGACACTATGGTTAATGGACCCTTTCACGAAATCTGCAGGAGCATCAGGCGCAATCTTCGGAATGTTCGGCGCATGCGTCATCTACGACAGACGTTCAATAGGGCAATCCATAGTTGGCGCATTGATTTACGCGTTCTTCCTGTTCATGTTCAGTGCAGGACCCAACGTTAACTACTTTGCACATTTAGGTGGATTAGGTGCAGGCTTGCTTATCGGCTACATCTTGGCTTCAAGACGCAAAGGCGATGCAAGATACAGAATCAGTTATTCTCACGGAAGAAGCCCATTATTGCTGATTTACGGAAGAATTAAAGCTTCGATTTTGACTTTGCTCCCGTCTTTCAAGTTCAGGTGCTTTCTAAGGCAAACTGGCGCGATGATCTCAATCACCGAAACGTCATAGTGCGTTCGCAGGGCGGAAATCATGGCGCCTTTAACCTTGTTGTCAACCATGACAGGGTAACACTTGACCAAGCCAAAAGTGCGGTCCTCACTTTTGAAGCCTTCAATTTCCACGGCTGGGTAAGCTTCCAGTTCGGTGCGGGTTTTAATGTCGTAGTCAGATGTGAGTTTCAGGTTAAGCGTGCCTGGGTAGGGATCGAAACCCAGTTTTTCAATGAACTGTTTCCTATAATGCTCCTTTGTGATATAGTAAGCACCTTCGCCTAATCCCATGAAAACGGTGCCTTCAAGTGTCACGGAAGGCGGGTAAGAGGCTTCCATCAAGAAGCGCAGGTTCGAATAAAGCTTTTGCAGCTCCGCCGTGCCCGCAGCATCGATTCTTATGAGGCATCCGTCGTGAGTTATGGTCCGTTTGATCCACCCTTTGCGTTCCAGCTCTATCAGGTAGCGTGAAGCGGTCTGTTGGCTGGTGCCGAGTTTCTGTGCTAGGTATTCGGTGGAGATTTTGGCGGTTCGCCTGTGAGCACCCATTTCGGCAAGTTTGAGAAGTGTGAAGAGGTGTCGCCACTCTTGTGCGTCAGTCATTTTAACCCGCGATCTAAGAGTTGAAGATACAGTAATAGATAAAAGGTTGATATTTAAACAGCTCGAAAAAAACAACCGCACATGCGCAAGGGAGTTTAGGCACCTACTGCTCTTCTGAGACTACCCCCTCCCTTTTATGTAGGTTGAAAAGCTGAGTAAACTTCAAGTTCAGCGTTTGTGTGCATTTTTCAGTTGTTTATTTTTGGAAGAGTAGGAATTCAGGAAGAATTAAGGGCGTGTGCTGAAACGTGTGGACATTAATTCGGCACTTTTGTTACAAGGTAGCCCATTGCGAGCAAGCTAAAATCGCAGCGCATGTGAGTGCGTCGGCTCTTGGTCCGGGCTTTTCTTCAAGGCTCTCTTGGAAAACAGCAATGCGACCGTTCCCAAAACGAGAAGCACCGCCACGGTAGCTATGCTGGGGAATTCTGGAATGACAGCGTCCACAGAACCGCTTAAATCTGTGTGATCAATCGGTGTGGAAGTTGTTTCACCTGCCACAGGACGATCTGCGAGGTCGCTTTGCAAAACAAGTCCTGAGTGCCCGACAGTTATTACTTTGAATGTGAGGATGACTATGTTTCCGCTACCGTTAAAAGAATCTCCGAAACCAACACATGCAGCAGCGAGGTGATACTCGCCTATTTCTTGGGATGTGCTGTTCTCTTGTACAAGTATATCTCCTGAAACCACGGAACCAGCATCATAGTTTAAGCGATTACCGTAGAGAACACCATCGGGGTATGCTTCGACGCCCAAGCGAGAGTTCACGTTTAACACTTGCAGAACTGAAGTGTTCCAGTCTAAGGTTACATCTAGCCCGTAAAGATTTTGCACGTTGCTAATCGTTATGTTGACAGTGACGGTCTCGCCTGCTCTTGCTGTGCTCATTTGAGGCACTACGTTTACAACTGTTCCTGAAGAAGCCTGCGAGTTCGCCGCCTGAATGGGGTAAAGCGCCATCAACGCAAAGACAAATGTGAACATTATAATCTGCCGTTTTGATGGCTTCGCTTGTTTCATGATTTTTCGCCTTTGCCGCGTTCAGCAAGAGTCACTATTTTGTCTCTCCCCTTCTTATATCTTCTCACAACGCCCTTCCTTTCCAAGGCGGTTAAGAGTTGACTTGTTTTGGCTTTGGAAAATTTGGACTGCCCGGTTATTGAAGATTGGAAGGCGCTGCCGCCATTAAACTGGATTATTTTCACAATTTTCTGCTCTTCGCTCTCTATCGCAGGCATATCCGCAAGCTTGATTGCTTCGGTCAATTCGTTGTTTTTTCGTTTTCGGCGTCTTGCCACGTAGAAGCCAGCCAAGGACACGGCGACCGCTAATGCGGAGACTAAGCTTATTAGCGCGTATGGTTGCCAATCATTTCTGTTTGTGGCTTGGTCTGGGGATGGCGACGGCGTTACCGAGGAAATTGCTAGGGCAATGCTGGGTTTTTCGTTTACGAAGAATTGGGTTCCCAGCCACTCTAGAGTCTGGTTGGAATAGTCTTTTTCGTCTGGCACGGGAGAAACAGACTTCACAGCGTAAGTTGCAGGGTATCTTATTTTCAGTCCGCCGTCACCGTACAATTGATTGAAGAAACCGTTGACGAGGAACACATCACCAAACGTAATTTGTCCGTTTTGAGTTATGCTGAAGTTTTGCCATGTGAACAGGTATTCAACTGTTTTGGATTGGTTCGTGGATATGTTGGTGCTTAGTGACAGCGAGTTGGGGTCCAAACTCATTTCCCGTTGGGTTTGGTTTGCTGCGGCATCAATGAGGGACGCGACTCTTTGTTCGAAGCCTTCCCACGTGTCTACGGTGCCGTTTATGTCTGAGATGTGAGTTATTGTCCACGAGGCTGAGCCGTCGATGTTAACTTGGACTTTGTATTGTATGTACGTTTGAGCTTGCGCCCTATACAGTGACGCGAGTAAAAAGAGAACTGCGAACACGAAGCAGAACGCTATTAAGAGGCGAAATCTCATTTTGGACCTTACTTAACAATTGAACGCTTGCTTATTTAAGAATTGTAACTGCCAAACTGTGAAGCAAGAGTTTCGTTGAGGTGCGCAAGGTTGGACTTTGCGCCGCAATCGAACTGGCTTGTTTCGTAGCTCGAAACTGGCGGGTTTTTCTTTTGGGCGCGCTGATGGTTCAATATTCGGAAATGAACAGGATTTCGTTTTTAAAAACCTAAATAAACTGATATGAACTTTAGTGAACATAAATGAACTATTTTCGGGTTTATTTTTTGAAAATAGGCTTAGAAAGGCTTTTATTTTACTCAGGACAGGGGTTTTGTAGAAATCTCAAAGTGAGTGAATGAAAAATGAAAAAGATCACAGCAGTAATATTGATGGCAATCATTGCAGTAAGCGCCTTAATCGTTGCAGCCAGCGCAAGCGCCATGCCTTTCATGAATTGGAAGAATTTCACCGATAAAGGTCCCATGCACTCAGGGTTCGGTTGGATGTTCCCAGGCGCTCTCAACAGGACAAGCCTTCAAACGAGCTTTGTACGCTTAAACGGAATCATAACCCAATGGGGCAGCATCAACGTGACAGGTGCTCTTCAAGCGCAAGCCAGAACCGTCGTAATCAACAGCACTGATGTACGGCAAGGGTCTTCAGCCACAGCACTGTGGACAACTAACACATCACGTCCACTCAATGTCCTTAGAGCCAGAGAGAACTTCACTAACACATTCTACACAGCCAAACTTGTGGAGCCGTCAGTGTCGGCGTTGAACGTTGACGGAAGCGACTTCTTCATGAACGGCACTTGGACCGTGTTTCAGGTAAACACTAACTTCACCATAACCACGAACGCTAACGGAACCGTGACTGGTTTCCACCGTGACCAAAACGCAGTTGCTTTGGCAACAAAAGCGTACGGGGAACTCAAAGTCGCTGGTAACTGGACTAGCTTCAGCTTAGCTATCAACGGCGTAGACCCATTAACAGGTTCAGTAAACGCTCAGAGAATTACGACAAGGATGTTTAACCCGTTCAAAGTTAATGATGACACGGAGACCACTGTAACTAATGCTGATGTGGCGAGCGTGGCGAAAGTATACGGAGCAATGCCAGGCTGGGGCAACTATGACCAGCGCATGGATTACAACTTTGACTATAAAATCGACATATGTGACTTGACGACAGCTGCAGCCAACGTTAATGTGCAGTAAACTGTTCGTATCCTCCCACATTTTCTTTTTCTTTTTGCGATTAGCAGCTTTTTTGCGCGTATTCGTCTGGAAAGTTATAAATCGGAAATGCTCAATTGTGAAGTGTAGATGACTTAAAAATGGTCCGGAAGCCTGTGGAACCTGCTGAAGTGGGCAAGACGGAGACGTTGCCGTGTGGTTGCGTTTACCAGGATAAAGGCTGGTTGTTGATGCGGGTGAACGAGTGTGAGTACCACAAGCGGAAGCGAACAGCTAAGAGGCAGTACAGACCGAAGGCTGAGTGCGTAAGACCATAGCACTTGCACGGCGGATGGGCAGGGTTATCTTTGGCGCTCTGCACTTTCGCTCCTTTCATTTTTTGATGCGGCTTGAGATTTAAGCTTGGCGGAACAGGCAGTGGCGCATTTCAGCGGAGTGATTGCTTTTGTTTACATAGAGATGGCGCTTGTTTTCTTTTGCAGTCTGGAATCTGTAGTGCTGAGGGGTGCTGCTTCGATTCTGATTTTGTTGTCTGTTGCCATTGTTCTGCAGATGATGTTGAGTGAGCCTTCGGTGAAGTTTAGCACGGTTTGTCCTTCATTTGTTAGTTGGTACACTTTTCTAGGTCGTTCGCCGTCCATGTTCCATTCGCTTTTGACGTAGCCTTTCTTCTCAAGCGTGTTCAGCAATGGGTAGACGGTGCTGGGTCCGAAGTAGACGCCGAAAGAACGTCGGATTTTGGTGATTATTTGGTATCCGTGCATGGGTTGTTGGTCGAGGAATTGGAGTATGATCATGTCTAGGAGTCCTTTGGTGAGTTTGGTTTGGATTTCTTTTTGGAAGTTGGTCATTTTTGGTTGTTTTCTCCTTGTGTGTTTGTGTTGTACATGTGTACAATAGGTCTCTTCTGAGACATATCTTACGTCTTTATACACTATAAAGATTGATATAAAGGTTCGGATATACTCCAAGCATATCGAACATACCAGAAGAAAGAACACTACCATCGACAGGAACATATCAAACCCCGAAATGCAGCAAAAAACGACCTATCAAAGCACTTTTTCTTAGGAAAAAACTCGCAGAATGCAACTGTACAACACATGTGCACAAAACCCAAAAACAACAATCAAGCCCGTGAAAAACGCGCTGAAAACGCGCGGGGGAACTACATGAAACTGCGGAAATTCTCTAAATAGGTCGCGAAAGACAGTTCTTTTTGCTTTGGGAAATACTTGAAGTCGTACACTTTGCCGTGGAGCGCTCGTATGATTCTTGCTTCCAAGAGCAAAGCAGCTTGCCCGAAAATGTCTTCCAGCGCACGAGCGAACGCTGCGACGTTGCGAGGGATGGCTTCCCTTTTTAGGCCATAGCTGTTCTCCAAGTGACAGTAAATCGCTTGCTTGCACGAGTCGCCTAACGTGGAGAACGTGGAATCCACCGTTTCCAGGATCAGTTCATCAAAGTTGGGTGTGTTTGGTTTTTTCTTCCTGCTGGCGAGGCAAATTGAAGAGATCGGTTCAAGGTTGATTACGATAGGCATGATTTCAACGGTCTGTATATGTGTTGTACTGTTCATGTGTCACACGCAGCTACACAAGCGGTATCGTAAATCTCAATATAACTGTTGTTTTAGGCTTCGACATATTACGAAAATCGACATATGTCCAGAAAACAACCTAAGCCTTTTGGTATTGGTGCTCGGAGCAGTCTATAGCCCCCTTATATAAAGGCGGAAAAGTGAGTTATATTTTCTTCAAATTGGTTTGTGTTGTTTTGTGTGTGCTTGTTTGGGCTGTTCTGTTTCTTTCATTTGGCGTATATGCTTAGTTTTTATGGAGGAAACAATAGCCTTAATAAAATTAATAGAGAGAGCCGCTTGGGCTTGACTAACGCGGACCACTTGCTCAGAAAAAACTATTGCATCTTGTGTGGGGAGGTGCAGGCTGAATTTTTATTCGAGTTTTCCATTGCACATGGGGCACGCTAGAGGGTAGTCTTTGCCGGCGGGCATCAGTTTTATTCCGCAGAGAAAACAGAAGCAAATGTTGCAGTTTGGACAGCGCCAATTAGCTCCCTGAATACGCTTACCACAAGCATCACAAAGCCTAGTTAAACAGCAATCATTGCCCATGAGATTCGATCTCAAGTCGTAAAACACAGAATAAAAGGCAACTGGCAGAAAAGAGAATCCGCACAGTGGAGAGAGTCCTAAGAAAGTGTTATAGCTGAAGCAAAGACAATAATCAGGATAATTCAAGAATAAACCCATTTCTGGAAAACCAAAAGGCACTGTAGTTTGAAACTACTTATTTTAAATATTTAAAGCGTACACTATAGCGTTTTGGTGACTAAGACGTCAATAAGTAATGAAGAATGGAATGCTGGAAGAACTCTGGATACGATTGAAGCACGCATTATAGCCATCTTAAAAACGGAACAGAAACCTCTCAATATTGATAGAATAGTGAGTGGTTTGGGATATAACGTCAAACTTAAAGATCTTGGAAGTTTTATTAGTGGTGTTGCTGACTATTGGGTAATTCAAAATGCCTTAAACAAATTGGTTAAAGAGGGAACCGTGGAAGCAAGAACAATTAAACAGCGTATTGGAGAGCAAGTTTACTATAAAGCTGTTTGATTTGAGAACTTGCAATTAGATGGTTTTCTTTAAGCGATTCACACGGTTTTAGCTCTGAGTAGTGGCTAATCTGAGTTAGATGTTCTTATGTTGGATGGCACATCGTAGGTATAGTCCCTAAAGTAGCTTCTTAACAAGTAGTAACCTGCTACAATCATGACAATAAACATAATTATAACAAAGGCTACTGCATACCAATTCATAAAAGTCACATAAATACAAATACCTATCTCGGTTACTTAAGTATGGCTTGTCTCTTGTTCTCTCTGATTCCCTTGGAATGTTTGTTAAGTGAAAAAGAGAAAGTAATTTTCCATCTTAGGAAATGTTTTAGGATTGTGTGTTGAACATGGGACTGGAAATTATCAAGTCTGCTGTTGCTCTGTTGCAGGCAGTTGGTATATTATATAGGACAGCCATTCTGAGAAGAGCTTTAACATCAACGTCATGAGGTAGAGATTCTAATGGGTCCCAGAAGAATATCAGGTAGTCTAGTTTTTTGTTGGCAATCATAGCTCCAATCTCCATGTCTCCTCCGTGCGCGCCATCTTTAAGCAACTTAATTTCTAAATTTGTCTTCTCAGCAATCTTTACTCCTGTACCACCAGTTGCATACAAATTGTAACGAGATAATGTTCCTTTGTTAAAATCGCACCATTCAACCAAATCTTTTTTCTTGTTGTCATGTGCTACAAGAGCAATATTTTTCATACATTCACCACCTGTTTAGAGCATCAAAACTGTTTTTCTATAACCTTAGTTCTTCGCCAGATAAAAACATGCAGTATTACTGTTTACATTTCTTCCTTGAAGCCCTTGATGTTTGTGAAGTGAAAAACTAGAAGTGGCAGCTTTCTACAAGTCAAAAATGTTGTGGCTGCACGCGCAGTTTCTGTAGGAGAGAAAAACCTGTCAAGTGAATTTG
>CAYGVV010000054.1:0-9704 GCA_964353395.1 uncultured Candidatus Bathyarchaeia archaeon
GAAGTATCCGGAGAAGCTGTATCCGTACATGGACAGTTTCACCGTGCTCTTAAACAGCCAGCACCGGATTCTGGTTTGGAATGCTTTGGCAATAATGGCGAATCTGTGTGTGGTGGATACGGGAAGGAAGTTTGACGCTGTTTTCGGCAGGTACTTTGGCTTTTTGAATGATGCGTATATGGTTACGGTGGCTAACGTCGTTGGCAACTCTGGCAAGATTGCACTGGCAAAACCACACCTTATCCCAAAGATTACTGACGAACTTTTGAAAGTGGAGGAGATTTCCACAACGCCACATCTCACCGAGGAATGCAAAAGAGTCATAGCTGAAAAAGCCATCGAGTCGTTCAACCTGTTTTTTGACAGGCTCAACGCTGAAGACAAGGCAAGAGTGGTATCTTTCGTGAAGCGGCAAGTCAACAGTTCAAGAAACACACTGAAAACTTCAGCGGAAATTTTTCTTAAACGATGGAACAAAATATAAAGTTTGAGGTTGTTGACTAGGCGCGATTTTTTGTCTATACCCCCTCTTTATATAGATTCAACTAGAGCGTAGAACCAGAACTTGCCTAATCTGGGTGACTAGCTGCTCAGAAGAGACTATAGCCCCCTTATATAAAGGAAGTATAAATAGTCGGTTAAGCTGGAAGTGTTTCTGATTTTGGTTTTACGCCGCCACGCTGGCACTCTTGAACCTGCTTACCTTGCGCATAAGAGCAACGACAACAACCGCTAAAACAGCAACCACCACACCAAGAACAACAACTGCAACGCCGTAAAGCTCTGTTTGAGACGCGGTTGGCGACGTTGTTGGGTTCTGGGAAGGGGAAGGCGATGGATTTGCAGATTGCGTTGGAGTAGGTGAGGAAGTTGGTGTAGGTGTCGGCGAAGGTGTTGTTGAAGGCGTGGGAAGCGGCGAATTTGCGTCAGGCATTGCCTGCGGGTTTGGCGCTGTCAAGAAAGGAACAAAATTAACGGTGCCCAAAGTAAAATCATCCTTGTAGTCCCAGATTTTCCGGTCAATTTCTGCTGTGTCAGTGGTTCCCCACCAATTGTTAGTAGCTTCTATGTCGACTTGAATGCCCAAATTCATGTATAGATTATAGTTTGTGTTGTCCTCGATGTTGTTGTTAACGATTGTTGGATTGGAATTTCCTTCTATCAGAGATATGCCATTGGCATTTTTTGTTATAGTATTTTCTTTAATTATTGGGCTTGCGCCACGATAAATGAAAATTCCCGCTTGACCATAACCCGCACCACCACCATAACCATAACTATTGCTGATTAGGTTTCTCTGTATCGTTGGAGAACCATTGCCTACTTCGATGGCTGCACGATAAAAACTGCCCGAAATTGTGTTGTCAACAACTTGAGCGACGTTTTCATTTGTGATGAAAATGGCGCATGCCGTACTAAGAGGGTCGTCGCTGAGTATGGCGATGATGTTTTTAGAAATTGTCGAACTTCCGCCAATACTTATGCCTTTAGTAATTGTATTATTGTTTATCATGAGAGATGAACCGTCATTGCGGAGTACGGTGTTTATTATTGCGTTCTCGATTATGCAGCCAGTGCCCGTTTGCGAATTCCATCCAGCGCTTGATGCGGTGAATTCTATATAGCCGTCTGTTGCGGCATTTAAGTAAATATTATCTGTGTTTGTTCCTCTGGCGGTTAACGTACCGTTAACTCGTATGTAATATTTGTTCAGGTTTACTGTGACTCCTGGCTCAATTGTTAGAGTTACTCCTTTGTCTATAGCCACGTTTCCAGTGAGGTTATATGGGCTGTTTGCTTTAGTCCAAGTTGTGTCTGAGTTTATTATGCCGTTGACGGGGGTTGAACTCTGAGTTACTCCAAAATGGACAGAACCAACTAACGTAAACCCGCTAATCATTATGGCTATTAGTGCCACAAAGGAAGCTGTTGGTGATGCCAGTCTCTTGTTCATCCAACCCTCGCCGCTATATGTAAAGCATAAGGGTCCTAATAATTCTCCCTGAAGAATAAACCGTTCCACCGCGAGAACCATATGCGGCGCTGCCTCTAAACCAGCATTCACTTTAAACCCATAAGCTTTGAAACCGCAATCATCAAGGAGGTGCCGTTGAAGGCATTGTGGATGCTCTGTATGTAACTAACTAGAATTTGTGTTGCCACATTATCTTGGTTCTCTTCATGTCCACAGTGCGTTCTCTGCGACCTGTGAGCTCTTCTATGTCGATGACTACGCAGCAGGCTTCGCCGAGGCGTTTTCTGTCGAAGATTTTGCCGCCTTCAGAGACGGGTTTGCGGTATATTTCCTTGTACTTCGCGTGCAGTTGCTGGAAGAACTGCCATTTTGCCTCTTCCGCGTTTTCTATGCGGGCGGTGCCAGTGGCTATGATGCTGTCGTAGTCCAAGTGGCACAAAGCGTCGTAGTGGTAGCCAACTTCGCCCATGAACTCGTCCACTTCGAAGCAGCACCGCGGGTTCTTGGCGATTATGTCCAGTTTCTTGCCTTTCCAGTCACAGTGGAACCCGATCCTGCCTGGCAGATAAGCAAAGTTTAACGGAATTATGTAAGGCGTTGAGCCATCATAAAGTGCAAGTCGCCCCACTTCAGCGCGCTTGAGGATTTCCTCCATCTCTGCTAATCCACCTGAGACGAATTCGTTTTTATCCACATAATCCACCTTCAAGTTTGATACTCTTGCTTTTGAGTGTTCATAAACTTTACCGCAAGAACCTCAAGCCACATGTGAACGATGTCTTGCCAGCTTCCGCCTGCCGATTACGAGGAACGCTGAGGTGCCAGCCAGAACCAGCAAGACTATCAACGCTGCGGGAAACTCTGGGATATACGGTGTATCACCACTTCTCAAGTTGACCCACCAGTTCGCTGGCAACTTGACCTTGTACGTGTCCACTGTTCCGTCTCCCCCTGGCCAGTCTGCTCCCCAGTAAATAGTCATTCCATCTCCGGAGATGGGAGAGAACGCCTCTCTCTCATAGGCAAGTGGATCTTCAGGAGACGGATATTTGTTATGTGTGTCAGCGATTCGCCACACTCTCGGGTGCTGCGTGTAGGGTTTTATTTCCAGCATCACGGCGTTGTTAGCCATCCAGCTTGTGGAGGACGATTCGGAGTGCGTGGTCATATAGACCCATCCAGTGATGGCGCGGTTGTAGAACCGACCGAAATGCATGCCGCCGACGTCCCATCCCATGTCCTCTGAGTAAAGGATCACGTTTACCTCTCCGGTGCGAATGTTGACGTAAGCAATTGTGTCTGCATCTGCTGTAGCCCAGTTATCGTTGTTGATTTGGCTGACGTAGACTTCGTCTCCGTTGTAGTCGAACGCCCAGCCGCCGTGGGTTTCATCGTTGCTCACTTTCACAGGATGCGAGAAGTCTAAGTCGTAGGCGTGGGGTCCATCGAAAGCGTCTTGTCTGTCTGTCCTGCCCCAGAGGGGCACAACCTTCGTTCCCAAAGGTGTAATGTCCACCATGTTGGGTTTGGGCAAACTGCTTTCTGCGCCGCCCATAGATTGGTACTTGGCGTAGTCCAGTTTTCCAAGGACGGTGTTCGATTGTTTGTCATATGTGATTATTGCGAGCAGGGGATAATCTGAGTTAGTGTAGATGCCTTGCACCATCCAAGCCCAGTACCGGGAATCTGCAGAAGAGTCGCCTTCAACGTCGTTCAATATTCTTTCAGCGCCTGGAAAATCGGCGGAGAAATCTCTGACAAGTTGGGTTTCGCCAGTTTCTACGTTGTACTCTCTGAACTGCGTTCCGTCCACGTAGTACATGACGTAGGGCTTGCTGCCAGAGTAGTCCCATCGGAACTCTGAGGTTTCCAATCCGTTGACTTCCGTGGCGACCTTGTAAATGGAGTCGTTGGCGGAATAATAGAGAATCATCTGTCCATTTCCGCTTTCGGGCGGGGTCTCGCCTGCTTTTACTAGGTAGTAAAGGTCTCCTGCGCTGTTGTCTATTCTCCATCGGCTGTAGACAGGTCTTATGACGTTGCCGCTGTTTTCGCTTAGAGTGAATTCCTTTGCGTCTGCGGCTTTGATGACTGTGGTGCCGTAGTTACTGTCGTAGAAGCTGCCGCCTTTTGTGGGTTCGTTTACTGTGGAGTGAGGATACAGGGCGAAATTCGAGGCATTTCCTTTTGTATAGGGATAGATGTCAGCATGCATTCCCTGTGCGGTTGCCTCGCTGGGTAAATGGGTGAATCCGCTGAGGAAAATCGCTGATAAAACCGCGAAAAGCGCAATTACAGCCCGCATTTTTTGTCTCATGCTTCTCGCATGTGCTACGTTTTGTTTAATATAATTTTTGACAGGCGAGAGTCCTCGGACACCGAAAGCCAAGTATCGTAGGCATTGTGGCTCGGCGATGTTTGAACACTGAGCAGCAGGACTTGTCTCCTTGGAAGAATCCATGATGGGAACAGGCTGTTCTAAGAATTGGACTTATATGTTGCTTATACGGCACTATAATGACAAGGAGACTTGCTGATTGAACGCGGAAAAAGAAAACGACCTTGAGTACGCCCTAAGGGGCAAAGCTTGGAGAGTCTACTGGTACCTACTCAAAAGCGGCAGCCCCCAAAGCGTCCGCGAAGTCCAACGCGCCCTGCACTTCAGCAGCCCCAGCGTGGCGCATCATCACCTTGAACAGCTTCGCGAACTTGGCTTGGTGCAAAAGCAAGAGATTGGCGGGCACTACTCGTTGGTCAGTGAAGTTAAAATCGGCGTGCTTCGGCATTATGTGAAGCTGGGGAAGCTGCTGTTTCCAAGATACTTTTTCTACGCCGTTTTCTCAACAACGTTCTACGTGGCTTTCCTGCTGTTTCTGCTGTCAGGTTTTACCCGCGAGAACCTATTCATCATCGCGTTCGGAGCGGTTGTGTGCGCTGTGTTCTGGTACGAGGCGATGCGTGTATGGGCGCTGCGTCCGTACTAACTAGTGGAACAAACTGTACTGAGGCTTAGCATAAAATAAACTCTCACCCTTAACAGTAACCAGAATAACAGGTGAAACAAGTATGGTACAGAAAGAAATCATAAGAAAAACAAGAGCATACGGCTTAACGGCAATCCTTCTAGCATCAGTGTTTGCCGTGCTAATTTTCAGTTACGGCACAACACCCTTTACATCACTGCCTAATGCTTCGCCTAACCCGTCACCCGCCGCCGAGCCGTTTTCGCCCATGAAAACCTTCAGCTCCTATGATGAGCTCAAAAACTTTTTGACAACAAACAGCCCCCACATCCTCTGGACAGGTCCCTCCGGGGGTTTGTCGTATTACACTTCCACGCCAAGTGGAACTCCAAGTCCAGTTCCAATGCCTGCTCCCGCGCCTACGGGAGACACATTTAACGCACTCACTGGAGGAGCAGAAAACAAAGATTACTCAACCACGAACATTCAGGTCGCAGGAGTGGACGAAGCGGACACCGTGAAAACAGACGGCAAGTACCTCTACGTCATAGCCAACAACAGCATTTACATCTTGGATGCCAATCCACAGAACGCTAGAGTGGTTAACAAGATACCCTTTGAGAACACGTCTCTTAGTGGAATTTACCTGAGCCAAGATGGCAACAAACTTGCGGTGCTAGGCAACCAATATGTCGATTATGGCTACTATGAAAAAACGGCTCCAACCGGCACAGACATTATGATTTATCCTTACTATAGAAACGGCATGACTTTCGCATACGTCTATGACGTTTCGAACAAGAGCGATCTGCAACTCGCAAGAAACTTCACCATGAGCGGAAACTACTTAAACTCACGAATGATCGGCAACTACGTGTACAACATAGTCACTGAAAACGCCTACTTCGTCAACGACACCGTCCTGCTTCCCGCCGTCTACACGGGGTTAAATGCCTCCGAAATTGAAGCCTCAAACATATACTACGCGAACGTTACCTACAGCAGCGATTACTACAGCTATACTTACACCACATTCGCCAGTTTGAATCTCATGGACGACGCGCAGGCACCTACGAACATGACGATAATGTTAGGCGGCGCAGACACAGTATACGTTTCGCCCAGCAACATCTACGTGACATATCCGGTTTGGGAATGGCAAGAAACTCCACTCACAGACTCTTCGCCGATCGGCATAATTCTGCCTGCACCAATGCCCATTCGCGCACCTTCTACGACAAAAACTTCCATCTACCGAATCCACATCTCCGAAAATTCCATGACGTTCTCAGCTCAAGGAAACGTCACCGGCACAGTGCTCAACCAGTATTCTATGGATGAAAGCAACGGGTACTTCAGAATAGCCACCACCGCATACAACTATGACGGAGTATTTGGCACGGGAACACAGCAAAACAACGTCTACGTGCTCGACATGAACTTGAACACGGTGGGCAAACTGGAGAACCTCGGCACAGGCGAGAACTTCCACGCAGCCAGATTCATGGGTAACAGGTGCTACCTCGTAACTTACCTGAAGACCGACCCATTGTTCGTGATAGACCTAAGCCAACCCGCCAACCCGAAAGTTCTCGGCGAACTCGTAATCCCAGGCTACAGCGATTACCTGCACCCGTATGACGAGACGCACTTGATAGGTCTCGGCAAAGAAGCAGTTGCGGCTACGGAAGGCGATTTTGCGTGGTATCAAGGACTGAAGCTGTCACTTTTCGACGTCAGCAACGTGAACCAGCCCAAGGAAGTGGCGAAAATCGTCATCGGCAACAGAGGCACAAGCAGTGAAGCTCTTTACGAGCCGAAAGCCTTCCTGTTTGAGCGGTCCAAGGATTTGCTTGTGATCCCAGTTGAATTGTACCTGATAGATAGCAGCGGAACAGCGATTAACCCACAAACAACGCCAGCACCAATTCCGACCACTATGCCAGGACAGGAAAGTTCAGGAGCAAGCACTTATGGGAAGTTCGTATGGCAGGGCGCGTACGTGTTCAATGTGACTTTGAACGGAGGCTTCGAAGTGAAGGGCAACGTGACCCAGCTTAGCAGCGACATACTCGCAAACCTAGCACAGAACAACGAGTACTACTATTATGGCTACGACAACGGCTACAACTACTGGATAACCCGAACTCTCTACATCGGCAACACGCTCTACACGATCTCTGACGCAAGAGTGCAACTTAACAACCTCGATAACATGGCACTGCTGGCTACAATCGACCTCAACTAAACATCCACTTTCTTTTCTTTTTTCTTTTTATACGCCCGAGATAATTCACTTGTTTCCATTGGAAACAGCGCTTGTTGACTTCCAGTTTAAATAAGAGTTCTGGGAAAAATCAGTTAAGATGGGGCTTGCTGATCGTTTACGCGGCGAAAACGCTGTCCTCACAGGCAACTTCTTAGTTCTAATGGTCACTTGGGTTTTGATGTATTCCACTCAACCCATTCCAGATACTTACTCCAGCCTATATTACTTAAGTTTAGGCGCAACGCCTTTCCTGCTGTCAGTGATGTTTTTCGCAGGCTCATTGGCTGTGGCGTTTGTGCAGTTACCAGGCGGATACTTGGCTGATAAAAATGGTCGAAGATGGCTCATAGCCACAATGTCTTTCGGTTTAGCACTGGGCTACCTTTTCTTCATATTCGCTCCTTCATGGCAATTCATCATCTTGGGCATGGTCGCTCAAAACTTGTGCCAAATCTATTCGCCTGCACTTATGGCCATGATGCTAGATTCTTTGGAACCCGGCAAAAGGGGCATTGGCTTCAATTTTCAGTCAGTTCTCTTGTCCTTGGTTTCTCTTCCTGCTCCGCTTATTGCCGCGGCTTTGATTCTGCTTAATGGGCAATACGTCTCGCCTCAGTCTGACTTCGGCATGCGAGTAGCCTACGCTATAGTTTTAGTGGCGTACCTTATTGCTGCTGCTTTACGGGTGAAACTGAAGGAAACTCTGGTTTCTAATGGCAACAATGGTCGCCCTAAGATTCTGCAGGCGTTCCGTGAGTATCCCAAAGTTGTTCGGGAAAGTTGGCAATTATGGAGCAAGGTTCCCAAGTCAGCGTTTTACCTTTTCTTAACCACCATAGGCATAAACGGTTTGGTGGCGGGTTGCCAGATTTTCTTTGTCATCTACGCCACGGAGGTTTTGAAAATCACGGGGGCGCAATACGCTGTCGTCATTGCTTTCATGTACTTGAGCATCGCGCTACCAGCGCTGGTGGCTGGTTTCAGGATGGATGTGGCGGGCAGGAAGCGTTTCCTTGTCTTGGGCTATCTGCTCTATATTCCGGCGATGCTTCTCTTCGTAGTTGCTGACTTCTACTTGCTTCTCGTGGCGTTCTTCCTGTTCGGTTTAGGAAATATGCTGCGAGTGAACAGCAGCCAAGTTTTGCTGGGCGATTTAATCCCGCGTGATTTGCGAGGGAAAGCAGTTGGGTTTCTGCAGTTTTTCCTGTATCTGACGCAAGCGTTTGTTTATCTTTTAATTGGGTTCCTTTACTCGTTCGTGGCGCCTTGGCTGCCGTTTGTCTTGCTGGCTGCCGCTGCTGCGCCATTTGGGTTACTCGTAGTATTCAAAATCTCCGAACCAAAAATCAAGGAAGTCTAAAACTTAAAATAGATAGGCACTTACGTTTGAAAGCAGTATTTAACGGGAAACGGTTGATGCAAAAATGGCTCTGGTGAAAATTCGCGAAATCCTAGACGGAAACTGCATAGACAAGAACGTCTCCGTGAGAGGCTGGGTGTACCGTAAACGAGAAGGAAAAGAACTCATTTTCCTCCTGCTGCGGGACTCCACAGGAGTCATCCAATGCACAGTCAAAAAAGCCAACCCAGCATGGAACGAAGCTGAACGATTAACAATAGAATCCTCCCTGACGCTTGAAGGCATAGCCAAGCAGGACAAGCGTGCTCCAGGCGGCTACGAAATTTCCGCTGAGGCAATCTCTGTAATCGGGTTGGCTGAGGTTTTCCCCATATCCAAGGACAAAAGCGAAGAATTCATCCGCGACATACGCCACCTGTGGCTCCGCAGCCGCAAAATGAACCTCGTCATGAAAGTGCGCGCCGACGTCTTGGAGTTCGCCCGCGAATACTTTAAGAAAGAAGGGTTCACTGAGGTTTCGCCGCCCATGTTCATCTCTGCGGCGGTGGAAGGCGGAAGCACGCTCTTCGGTTTGAAGTACTTCGACCAGAACCTGTACTTGACGCAGAGCAGCCAGCTTTACCTAGAAATACTCATTTATTCACTGGAGCAGGTTTACTGTATTGCGCCTTCGTTCCGCGCTGAGAAAAGCCGCACCATCAGGCACTTGACTGAGTACTGGCACATCGAGGGAGAATGGCCCTTCGCCGACATGAACGACCTAATGAAGTTTGAAGAAGGTCTCATGGTTCACGTCTGCCAGCGTGTTTCTGATAAATGCCAGAAAGAATTCGCTGAGTTGGGCGCAGACATCAACAAGTTAGCCGCGGTTAAGACGCCTTTCCCAAGGATAACTTACAGCGAGGCGATTGAGAGACTCAAAATGAAGAATCCTGCGCTGAAATGGGGCGACGACCTCGGCTATGAGGATGAGAAGGTTTTGGCTGAAGACTTCGGCAAGCCCTTCTTCGTGTACGATTACCCAACCGCCATCAAAGCGTTCTACTGCAAAACTTACCGCGACCGCCCTGAAGTAGCCCTATCGGTGGACATGATGGTCCCAAGAATCGGCGAGATATCCACAGGTGGGCAGAGAGA
>CAYGVV010000055.1:0-9692 GCA_964353395.1 uncultured Candidatus Bathyarchaeia archaeon
CTTCTGCCCTTGTAATTGATGGGTGCGCGAGTGCTACTCATTGCTGCATGTCTCGCCTTTCATCTCGGTGGACTGCACTAATCTGCTTTTCCATAATCAAGGCTTTTAATTAAAAATTCTTGAGATTCCCAGCCTGCGGCAGTTACGGAAACGAGCCACTCCTTGGTTCGGGGAGGTAACGGTTTTATTCTGGCGTTTCCACACATCTATTGGGAGTTTTTGGAGGTGAACTAGCACATGGCACTTGTCAAAGTAGCTTCTGCAGGCGACTTGAAGCCCAACCAGATGAAAGCCGTAGACGCTGAGGGTAAACCCGTATTGCTTGTGAACCTGAACGGAACATTTTACGCCATCGGGAACAAATGCACTCACAGAGGATGTCTGCTTTCCAAAGGCACACTTAACGGAGACACAGTTAAATGCGGCTGTCACGGTGCAACTTTTAACGTAAAAACGGGCGAGGTAGTTAAAGGACCAGCGAAGAATGCCGAGCCAAAGTACGAAGTGAAAATGGAAAACGACCAAGTCATGATAAGCACTTGAAAAAGCAAATGCATCGAAAAGCGTGCAGCCCTGCTGAATACTCACTTTCTTTCAATCAACTCAATTAATGTTCCGTCAGGGTCTTCCACGAAAGCAATTAGAGAGCCTGGGGGGCTGAGCCTGAAGGGTTCATCAGTAATCGCGACTTTTTCTTCTCTCATGGCAGCAATTGTCTTGTTCATGTCTTTAACTTCGAAAGCAAGGTGATCAAACAGGCGGTCCTCGTAGTCAGCCTGCAAGAACTTTTTCTGCGTGCGGTAAAAGGTCAGTTCAAGCGTGGCGCCTTTCGCCTCGGGGTCTTGGAGGAACGCGATTTCAGCGTGGTTCTGTGGAATCTCGCGACGGCTCAGAAGCTTCAATCCCAAGAGCTTGGTGTAGAAGTTAATTGATTTTTCCATGTTGCTGGTTCGAATGCTGGCGTGAACAAACATAGGCTTTCTTCACCCGTTCCTTGTCTTCCTGTTTACATGCATTGTACTGTTCGCTATAAAGGAGATGATTCTTCAAACTGGCTGAACAGAAGCGAGCAGGTTAAACGCGCAAACCTTTGTCAAGTGTTATGGGAAATAAACTTAAATCTGCCTTCCATACCTCTTCCTGAAGTAAAGCAGAATCGATGACCAATCAATGACTCATATTATCGAAACTAACCAGTTAACCAAGTCGTTCAATGGACTCACGGCAGTGGACAAACTGGACATAACTGTGGAGTCAGGCGAGATTTTCGGCTTGCTTGGACCGAACGGCGCGGGAAAAACCACCACCATCAGCATGCTCTGCACCATATTGAAGCCGACTTCGGGCAGTGCGAAGGTGAACGGATTCGACATTGTGAGGGAACCCAACCAAGTGCGCAAGTCGATAGGTATCGTCTTCCAAGACCCAAGCATCGATGACCGCTTAACAGGACGCGAGAACCTGTACATGCACGCCAACCTCTACGGTGTTCCCCCAGGCGAACAGAAAGACCGAATCGACCGAATTCTCAAGCTTGTCGAATTGGACGACCGTGCCGATGACCTGATGAGGACTTACTCGGGCGGCATGAGACGCAGGCTGGAACTCGGCAGAGGGCTGATTCACTATCCGAAAGTACTTTTCCTTGACGAGCCAACGCTTGGGCTTGACCCGCAGACCCGCGACCACATCTGGACATACATAAAGGAGCTGAAAAAAACCCACGACATAACCATCGTGTTGACCACGCATTACATGGATGAGGCTGACAGGCTCTGCAACCGCATCGGCATCATGGACCACGGCAAAATCATAGCGCTGGACACGCCGCCGAAACTGAAGGAGACTCTCGAAGGTGACGTGGTAATGATTAAAGCCGCCAACCTTGAAAGTCTTGCTTCTTTGCTCACTGAGAAAATGGGATTAACCAAGACACGTATAGTTGACGGCACACTTGAAATCACATTACGCCAAGGCAAAAGCCTCTTGCCACGGATAGTAGACATGGCAACACAGAACAAATTCTTCATCGAATCTATAATGCTGCGTGAACCAAACTTGGAAGACGTTTTCCTGCATTACACGGGCAGAATGATACGCGCGGAGGGCGGAAAAGAACTTCACGGTTTCTCAGCGATAAAGAGGCGCCAGATAAGATGACTGAACTCCGCGGTTTCTACACGCTGTGGCTTCGTGAAGTCAAACGGTACTTGAGGGACCGTACAAGAATTGTAAGCAGTTTCTTCCAGCCCCTACTGTGGTTAGTGGTGTTCGGACTGGGTCTTGGTGCAATCGTTAAAGTTACTGTCCCTGGATTGAGCTATCAGCAGTTGATTTTCCCGGGGATAATTGGGCAGACGCTTCTGTTCACTTCTATGTTCATGGGCATATCCGTCATCTGGGACAGGGACTTCGGCTTCCTGAAAGAAGTTCTCGTTGCGCCTGTGTCGCGTTTCACGCTTTTTCTGGGCAAAATGGTCGGAGACAGCACTGACGCCCTCATTCAAGGAGTAATCGTTTTCGTTCTGGGCATAGTGTTAGGGCTGGGAATAGACCCTCTCACGTTTCTCGCGGCTTTGCCCGTTATGCTGCTCATCACTTTCGGCTTGGTCAGCATAGGCTTAACAATAGCGAGTTTCATGGGCAGCTTGGAGAGCTTTGGCGCGATTCAGAGTTTCATTAACCTGCCCTTGTTCTTCTTGAGCGGCGCTTTGTTCCCAATTCCGAACCTTCCAGACTGGTTGCAAGTCGTGGCGAAGGTGAACCCGATGAGTTATGGCGTTGACGCTCTAAAAACGATAATTTTGGGCGGATTGTGGCAGCCTCTTCAACTTCAACCGTTATTCGTAGACCTAGCTGTTGTAGGCGTCTTCGACTTGGTCATGATTGGCATTGGGACGTGGGCATTCACCAGAATGAAGTGAGATCACCCGTTAGTTCTGGAGACTGAAAAATCGTCTTTTTACCTTTAGCGGTTTTTGCGATAAATAAAAGCCTTTAAGCAACCTCTAGTTATTCGCTCTTGGTGATAGATATGAGAAATACGAGAATGCTGAGAAGAGTCCTTTACCTAGCGTCTCTTGGAATTCTCGGAACACTTGTGGCTGTGCTTTTCCCAGTTTACACCCTGCTGGTTGCGTTTGGCGTAATAGCGTTGCTCGCCTTAAGTCGGCAACTGAATTTCTACAAAATCATTGTGATGTTGAAACGCTTCGCTCTCAAAGGCAGAAAGCTGTGGCTTGAAAGCAGGATGAAACTGCATACAGGCTTCAGAGATTACCGGGACACTGAGCTGGAAAACAGTAGCCGAAGATGCCGCTGAGCACGCATGTTCGTGGTTTGGCGGGTTTGCTGGCTTCTGAAATCTAAAAGCTGAAGTGGCAAAAGAAATCTGGAAAAACCGCGTTGGATGCGGTTACTTGTTGGTCATTTCGTTTATCTGTTGTTCCATCATGTGCCCGCGGCAGTAAACCAAAGCCTTCTTGACGCCTGGAACCTTCTTCGCGGCGTCTTTTATGTCGGCTGCAAGCTTGAACGCTATGGGGCAGAACGGGCTGGTCGGGATAAATTCTACTTTGACGGTGCCTGGTTCTTCCTCTTTCACGTTGGTGATCATCTGCATTTCAGCGAAGCTCTGTCCTGTCTCAGGGTCCAGTACTTTGCCAACTTCCTCACGGACTTTATCTTCAAGTTCGGTCAAACAGTTTCACCTTTCACGTGTTTTTTCTGGAAGGAATAAGCACGGGCATAACATATAAACTGTTGCTTACAACTATTGAAACGTTGACGGTGATTTCATGAGCGAAAACACCTGCATCTTCTGCAAGATAGTACGAAAAGAAGCAGCCGCCAGCCTCGTTTATGAAGACGAGCAGGTGTTGGTTTTCATGGACATCAGACCCGTAAGCGAAGGACACACGCTTGTGATACCTAAGCAGCACTACAAAGACATCTATGATACGCCAGAAGAACTCGTTGCTTACACGCATAAGATTACCAAGCAAGTCGCCATCGCAGTTAAAAAAGCCACAGGAGCCGACGGCATAAGCATAGTCCAACAGAACGGAAAAGCCGCAGGCCAAGACATATTCCACCTGCATATCCACGTGATCCCCATGTTTGAGGGGCGGAAGATGCCACACTTCAGCGAGCTAACAGTAGCCAAAAGAGAGAATCTGGATGAGATTGCCGATGAAATAAAAGAGAATCTCTAAGCCAGACTGACTGCTCTTAGAAAGGCCAAATGTGCCCTTGCCAGTACACTCGCCCTGCACCGAACTCGTGCGTGAACGCGAACGCCGTGCCCCCGTCGTACTGTGCAATTACCTGCGTGCTGTTTCCTGGAGTGGTCACCGAAGCCGCTGAACCGCCTGCTGTGTAAAAGAGCCTGTCGCTTGCCAGCAGGGACGTGCCAAACGGATTATCACCGCATGAGTGCGCTCCGCCTCCAACGTTCAGGTAGTATCGGAAGCCAAACCAGTCCTGCAGCGAAGTCAAGTCAGTTCCACCTGGACCCGTGGGCCATTCGCCTGCGCGGTAGGGCCATCTGTCTTTGCAGTAGACGCTGAAGAAACAGGGCGTGCCGCCGAGCATAACGACTCCGCCACCGTTGGCTACAAAGTTCCTGACGAGAGACTGATGCCGCGGCTCGATTGCCCAGAAGGCTTCGATGACGACGAGGTTGTAACCGGTTAGATTCTGCGGCATATCACCCGCGTACGTGATTGTGAAGCCGTCCTGCTGGAGCGCCTGCGTTATTTCTGCGCGCCAAGTGTCATAAGTCGATTCCGGGTCCCATGGTCCCCAGTCTACGCCGTCTGTCTTGCCGTGGGCTATCCAGCAGTCTTTCCAAGAGATGTACAGCGCGGAGGTGCCGTTGGGTGCTGCCCATCTTGCTCCGCCGCCCAGAAGCGTCACGGAAGGTGGCAACGTGGAGTTTTGCGATGGCGCTGGAGTGGCTGTTGGAGAAGGCGTTGCGGATGGCTCTGGCGTCGGCGTGGGAGACTGCTGCGTATCCTCTTTGCGGCTGACGGTTAACAGAAGACTCGCGGGCGGAGCGTTGGACGAAACGGATAGCCAAGCTTCAAGAGTTTGTTCGCCAGGGATAATCTCGTAAGTCAAGTTGCTGAACGTAACGTACTTGGTTTGGTAAGCTGTGTCGTTCAGTTTGAAGTCTAACGCCACCGTGTAATTTATGGATGCTTGGTTCTGCACGGTTATGGTGAACTGTTTGGTTTCGCCTGGAAACAGGCTCAGCCCAGTGGGGTACTGAAGTATTTCTACGGGGTCTTCAACGTTGACTGGTATGCTCGCTGACTGAAACCATACGCTCCCCAGAGCGTAACCGCCTAGAACCGCTGCGGTAACGGTTGTCAACAAGAAAATTATTAGAAGAGACCGAAAGTTTCGGCCGAATTTGTTGTTCATGCGCGATGACGACCTGCAGTATTCTATGGACAAAGAGACTATTAATTCTCCCTGAAGAACAAAGTGTTCTCCGAGAAGAACACACGCATCCAAGGGGAAGGGAGTGTACGCCGCTTAGGTATCCAAAAAGCAGATAAACCCAAACCGCGCTTAGAACAGTAAGCTAAGGTTTTTCGAGGTTTTGATTATGGCGAAGTACAGGTGCACCGTGTGCAACTACGTTTACGATGAAGACAAAGAGGGAAAGAAATTCTCTGACCTGCCGAAGGAATGGGTGTGCCCCGTCTGTGGAGCACCACAAAGCGTGTTCGTGCTCTTAACCGAAAAAGCTGAAGAGCAGCCAAAGAAAGGCAGAACAATCTCAGAAGTCCTAATCGACCAAGTTGCAGAGTGGGGTGTATGCTATGTTTTCGGAGTGCCAGGCACCTCAACCTTGGGCGTGGTTGACGCTGTGAGGAAAAGCAGCAGGGTGAAGTACATCCAAGTGAGGCATGAGGAAGTTGCTGCGTTCATGGCTTCAGCTTATGGCAAGCTTACGGGTAACGTTGCCGCTTGCTTGAGCGTTTCAGGACCTGGAACGACCAATCTCGCCACAGGCCTCTACGACGCCAGCTTAGACCATGCTCCTGTTTTAGTGCTTTCGGGCATGGTGGCGAGGCAGTTCATCGGGCCTGGGTCCATTCAGGAAATTGACCAGTACAGCTTCTTTGAACCCATCTGCGTGTTCAACAAAATCCTCATGAGTGAGGACCAGACCACCATGCTGGCGACGCTTGCTGTGAAACACGCGCTTCTTGACCGTGGCGTAAGCAACATTGGCATACCCAACGACGTGCAGAAACTTCCCTGCGACATGCAGGTTCAGCCGTTTGAGGGAAGAATGCCTAATCTTGCCTTCGGTGTGGAGGACACGCTCATCGGAAAGGCAGCTAAGACTATAGACCAAGCAGAGCGCCCAGTGATAATCGCTGGTTTCGGAGCCAGAGGCCAAGGAAACAAGCTCTTGAAACTGGCAGAAAAGATTAGCGCGCCCATAGTGACCACTTTCAGGGCAAAAGGCGTAATTGACGAAGACCACGCGCTCTGCGCAGGCTGCCATGGAGGCATCGGTTCAACAACCGCGGCGGAGCTCGTTCGGAAATCAGACTTACTCGTAGTAATAGGCTCCTCATTCAGCGACTTGACACAGCTTCCGCAGAAAAAGATGGTGCAAATCGACATAAACATGAAAATGATCGCCAAGAAATACCCTGTCGAAGCGAGTTTACTCGGCAACAGCGCCATTCTCATCCCGAAACTGACCGCGAAAGTGCAGCCGAAACAAAACACAGATTACCTGAACGAAATCTCAAAGCTGAAACACGCGTGGACCCTGCAACTCTTGCGTGAAGCAGACGCATCCCTGAAGCCAATCAGACCACCGTACATAATGAAAGTGCTGAACGAGAAAATTGAAGCCGACGCAGTTATTTCACTGGACGTGGGCGAGAACTGCTGGTGGTTCGGCAGAAACTTCCAAATGAAGAAGACGCAGAAAATGGTGATGAGTGGTCTGCTTGCGTCAATGGGCTTCGGTTTGCCTGGAGCCATGGCTGCGGCGCTTGCTTATCCAAGCAGGCAGATTGTTTGCATAACTGGTGACGGAGGCTTCACCCAAGTTATGGGCGACTTCTTGACCGCTCTGAAGTACCAGTTGCCCGTCAAAGTTTTCATTATAAACAATAAGCGCTTGGGCATGATAATGCAGGAACAGAAAATTGAAGGATACACCAGCACGCAGACTGAACTGTACGACTTTAACTTCGCAGACTACGCTGAACACTCAGGCGGAACAGGAATCAAAGTTACCGAGCCAAGCCAGCTTGAAGCGGCGGTTGATAAAGCTCTCGCGTCGGGCAAAGCCACGATAGTTGACATTGACACTGACCCGAGGCGCTTCTTGTAGATAATTGTTCGTGAAGATTTATTCGGGCATTTATGCGAGTGAATCGCCGACAACAGTGACGCCAACGTTCCGTTACATAATGGTGATGTGCCAACTAACGCTGGAGAACCTGTGCTTGGCAATTCGGAAAACGTTGTCTGTACTTGGGTTGAACGCGGCTAGTGAATGCGCAGTCTCTGACGTTTGGCTTACGAAGCCTAACAAACCAAGATATACCTATGAAGCAGACTCAACGAGGCTGAAAGGCTGCTAAGTACCTGAAATGGAGTTAACAGTCTTTGTTAGGTTCACTTGAAGAAGCCAAAGACTGTACCCACGCTCTTTTTTCCCACAGGGCGCAGCCGTGAGTTTCCTCAAGTTGTCCATGGTTTTCCCGGATGGTTTTGAGCATTTTCGACTGCAAAGCCTCCTTAAGAGAGATGTTCTTGAGGTTTGTATCTGAGTAGGGAACAAAAGGACATGGCTCCACGTTGCCTTCAGCGCTCACGTGCACGAAGCCTCTGCCAGATGAGAGGCATCCCCCGATTTCCTCCTCATCCCATGGAAGCGCAATGAATAAGGCGGCGTATTTGGCTCGGAACGCGTTCCTAACTTTTACCACTTTGGCTCTCTGCTCTGGGGTGAGCACCCAGGCTTCGGTTCCTTTTTCAACCGGAGTGTACTCGACAATCATGAACAGCTTGCATCCTGCATCTGCAAGTTGCTTGATGAAGTTATCGTCGGTTACCTCGTTGAAGTTGTCTCTGGTCATGGTTATTGAAGTGCCCCAGAAGATGTTTTTCTTTTTCAGCTTGGCGATTGATTTGAGCACCTGTGCGTAAACGCCTGCGCCGCGTCGGGCGTCAGTGTCAGTCTGGTAACCTTCTATGCTAACTAGGGGAACTACGTTTCTTTTCTCAGCCATCCTTTCGAGAACAGCGTCATTGAGCAGTAAGCCGTTTGTGAATATGAGGAACATGATCTCAGGGTACTCTCGGGTTATGTCTAAGATGCTTGGCCTAGTTAATGGTTCTCCGCCTGCAAACACTATAAAGGAGACTCCGAGTTCCTTTGCCTCGGCGATTGCCTTCTTGAGCCGTTCATCGCTTAGTTCAGTTTCAGGTGCAGGGCGCAAGGCATGATGGTAACAGCCTTCGCATTGAAGATTACATTTATTCGTCACGCTGAATATCAGGATGGGCGGAACGTGAATTCCTGCATCTTCCCATTTTGACCTTTTTTTCTCAGCCTTCTTTTGCCAGTTCAAAGTGCGCAGAAAGAAAGCAGCTTGAGATGGATGTGTGAAGACCGTTCGCAACGCATCTTTGAAGAACACGCCTAAAGAATCAGTGACAATTTTGTTAAAGTCAAGATTAGAACTTTTTTTCGAATTCGAGGTCAACTTCAGCCCTGCCGCGCATAGTTAATAGGCGCCTTCTTAAAAGATTTCTGTTGCTGAAGCCGTCTATACACCATGTTAATTATCTAAAGTTTGCAAATAAAAATAGGAGCTTTTGTGCATTTTAGCTATTTCGCGCAAAAACACTACCGGAAGGCAGACTGGATTTATGGTACATGGCGCCAAAACTGCTGGGAAACGCTGCGGAAAACGCGGGCAAGAACATTGTTTTTCTGACTAAAAGCTTTTCATCAAGAACCACTTCGTAACCTGATGAGGACTCGTTGAAATGCAGTTAGAAGAAGCCAAGGCAGCAATTAAAGCTGTGACTGAACTGAGCGAATGCCAAAAAGACCTGTATACTACGATGAAAGGCACAAGTCGCCAAGCTGCGGTAGCCAAAAAGTTGTGGCGCGAAGGCAACAAATCTAGGCTTGTAAAAATTGGGATTGCGCTAATTGTGTTTCCAGATCCCTCACCAATAACTGAGATTATAGGCGCTGGTTTCGTTACTGCAGGAGCCATTCAGAAAGGGATTCAAAAACGGTCCTTGTACATGGAAGACATAACGAAAACCTTCCAAAGCACACTTAAAGACATATACGCCACAAAAAGCAGCCTGCAAATCTGATATCCTATTACAGGCGAAAAATTCAATTCGCAACTCCAAACAAGGAGAGACAAATTTCCACGAGTACTACGGCGAACTGTTCCTTGTCGGGTGGATAATTGCTAATTTCTTCATCGTGTTCTTAGCTGAATCAGTGTGTGCCAAGAGACGTCGCATGTCAAAGGTTGTCCTCTGAGAATCCCTCGACGCAGGTTCAATACTGCAGCAAGAAACAACTAAAAACAACCAATTTACAATGTGGCGGGCCCGACGGGAGTTGAACCCGCGGCCTACGGATTAAGAGTCCGCCGCTCTAGCCTGACTGAGCTACG